>JASHWA010000253.1 GCA_030044325.1 Bryobacteraceae bacterium | reverse complement strand
GACATTGTGGTGCTGGATGTCCGTGACGCGACTACGTTTACCGATTATTTCGTAATCGCCACGGGCGCCAACACGCGCCAGATCCAGGCCATCGCCGATGAGGTCCTGAAACAGCTAAAACAGGCGGGAGAGCGGCCGTCGAGCCTGGAGGGTTATGAGAACGCCGAATGGGTCCTGATCGACTACGGCGATTTCCTGGTGCACATCTTTTCCCCCAAGACGCGCGTCTATTACGACTTGGAACGGTTATGGCGCGACGCCCGCGTCATCGATTATTCCGCACGGTAGTGCCTGCACGGTGCGTTGATTTGTTTTAGACCGCTCTGTCGAAAAGATTTGTTTTAAACCGCTCTGTCGAAAATCCAGCGCTAACCCCCGCCGTGACCGGCGGGGCTTTCGTCGTGCGGAAAGCCCTGCCCGCAAGGGCGGGGGTCGATTTTCGTGCGGATGGGTGCGCCGACGCCCATGGACACTCCCTCCGGTCGCGGCTCCGCCTCAAACGCTTCGGGTTGATTGAGGCGCGACAGCAATGCAGCGCGTTGGCGAGGACACCGGGGGAGCATGTCAGGCACTACCTTCCGCACGTTTGTGATTTTTGTGATATAGTTCTCAGTACGCCGGTTCGCTTTCGGCGCGATTGACAGACTGACAGACTGACGACCTCCGGGCTCACCCGGACATCCAGGGAGGGAGTTTTATGAAAAAGACTCTGGCGGTATTCGCGATCCTGTCGGCTTCGACGTTCGGAGCCACGATCAGCGGTTTCATCGGCGATTCGATGTGCGGCGCAAAGCACGCCGGCGCAACCGCCGCGGACACCAAGTGCGCTACGGGCTGCATCAAGAAGGGCGACAAGGCCGTGCTGGTGACCAAGGACGCGAAGGTGTACCAGATCGACGCCGATTCGCAGGCGAAAGTCGCCGATTTCGTAGGCAAGACCGTCACGATCTCGGGGAAAGTGAACGGCGACACGATTACCGTCGCTTCCGTAAAGTAAGTTCTCTCGCCAAAAGATGAGATCGCGGGCGCACGGGCGAGGTTCGTGCGCTCGGACTACTTCTCTTTTTTCTTCTTCGGCGGATTCTGGAATTCGATGATCAATCGGCCGCCCTTGCCGGTGTAGAGAATCCGCAGATCCTTGGGCTGGACTTTTCCGTCGATCGTAAAATACAGCAGACCCTCGACCGGATCGGTCGATTCCTTTTCGGGCAGGACTTTGGCTTTGAGAATCGGGAGCAGGGGGTTGTCTTTTTGGTCCTTCCCGCTTTCGACTTTCGTATCGACGCCGGGGTCGGCCGGCCGTCGATTTCCGCCCCCGAGTCCGGCCACGCCACCCCAGATGGGACCATTCGTCGCCGTCCCCACTCCACCCGGCTGATTGGCCGCGGGTTTGACCACCAGCGCGCCTTTTCCGGCGATCTGGCCGGGTTCGAGCGCGACTGAGCGCTGCCCGTCCTTGCCCGAAATCATGGTGAAATCGTCCAGGCTGACCGGCAGCGGATTGTCGGTTTTGGGAGTGACTTTCATGCGGGCCACGATGTAGCCGGGGCCGAGATCGGCGCCCAACGCGTCTTTAATTTCGTCCGGATTGATAATTACCGACGCGACGAGCTCGACGTCGTCGTTGCCGGCTTGTCCGGGGAGCGGTTTTCGTTCGGCACAGAGCGGGAGCGTCGCAAGGATTGCGAGGGTGAGCAGGGATTTCATAACATCGGACCCGTCACCAGCCTAGCAAAGCCCGTTTCAGTCATGCCGTGCCGTTTTGCCCCCTTGCTTGGTCGTGTTCACAGGATTCGGGTTGATGGAGACGCGGTGGCTGATTCCTGCGGGGAGGGCGCGGTCAGCGGGGGTCGGAGTGGGGTCGAACCGAGGTGGTTATTGACGGTGGGTTCGTTTTGTGGATTCGGGGGTTTACCCGCGCCATTGCTGGCGCGGTTTGTTTGGCCGGGGGCTGGGAGTGTGGTCGGGCTACCCGCGCCTGCGGAGAGCTCGGTCGGGTTACCCGCGCCATTGCTGGCGCGGCTCGCTGGGGTCGATTGGAGGGGGCGGGATCGTTGGGGGATTCGGCCGCGGTGGGTTCGTTTCGTAATTTTTGGAGGCGCTCGAGTTGTTTGAGGGCGCGGTCGTGGGTGCGGGTGAGGGAGGATTCGTAGCGCATGAGCAGCGGGAAGGCGGAATTGTCGGCGAGGCGGCGGAAGAGCCAGGCCAGGCGGGCAGCCAGCCGTGTTCGAAAAAAGAGGACAGACAGCTCGGCGTCAATATACCTGACGCACCGGTTGGAGGGGGTGCGTGCCCGGATTCGACGGTGTGAACGGTTGCGAGTTCATCGGCGCCAGGGGACAGTCCCCTTCTTCCGCAGATTCGTCTTCCGCGGTCCTGCTCGTGGGTGTCCGATTGCCGCGATCGGATATAGTGAACAGGTGCGAGCGAGCGTCGAGGAAACCGCGGACGATGCGTAAGCCCGGCCGCGCGGTCTTTTTGGCACTGGGCGCGATCGCCTTCACCTACGCGTTTTTTGCGGGACTGCGAACGGTCGCGGACCACGACCTGGGATGGCAACTGGCGACGGGCCGCTGGGTGATTGCGCATCACCGCGTCCCGTCGGTGGACGTCTTTTCTTACACCGCCGCCGGCCAGCCGTGGATTTATCCCGTGGGGTCGGGTGTGCTGTTTTATCTCGCCTACCTTATCGGCGGATATGCGGTGTTGTCGTGGATCGGCGCGATTGCGTGCGCGGGGACCGTCCTCTTGTTATTGCGAAAGAACTCGGCGATCGGCGCTGTGCTCGCGTTTCTGGCGGTGCCCGCGATTGCCACGCGCACCATGCCGCGGGCCGAGATGTTCAGCGTGGTGCTGTTCGCGGCGTTTGTCTCGCTGCTGTGGGAGAATCACCGCTTCGGGCATGCCCGTCTATGGCT
>JASHWA010000252.1 GCA_030044325.1 Bryobacteraceae bacterium | reverse complement strand
AATCCCGCAAGCATCGGTGTGAAAAGCTGAACCCGCGCGAATTCGGCGAAGGACTGCGTCAGAGACGGACCCAGATACAGCAAAATAACCCACGCACGAAATGTCTTATCTCCGCTCCATCGCTCCGGCAGGATCGCCGCCGCGCCAGCTAAGATGATCGTGTCGTACACCGGGACGTAGAAATTTGCGGCCAGCATGATCGCCAGCGTTGCGCCCATCAACGTGTCCAGCGTCTCGCGATCTTCCCCGCGCGACTTCCACCATGCCCGCGCAAGCCACCATAGCAGCGCGCCGATGGCGATTGCGGCGCACACCTTTGCCAGCGGTCCCGCGCCGAGTAGAATCGAGAAAAACGAATTCAGATCCACATATTTGACCCGCCGGATCGAGGCTTCCGTGCCCGTAGCCAGAAGACCGAAAACCCGCAGCGTGGCGAGCCACTCGCGGCATCCCTCGAACCCCACGGTCGCAAGCGACGCGATCGCCGCAACCGCGGATCCCGCCGCGATCCCCGCCACCGCGCGCCAGCATGCCCCCACCATCAGCATCAGCGCAGGAATCGCGATGAGCGATGGTTTATACGCCGCGATCGCCAGCGATAATCCCGCAACAACAAATCGTCCGCGCCGGAAATTACGAACGAACAGCGCAACCCCCAAAAATGCGATCACCGAAATCTGCCCGCCGATCCAGGTTTCGAGCAAAAACATCGGCGAGGAAAGCGCGAGCAAAAACGGAGTCCACGCGCGAAACAGGATCTTCAATGAGATCGAATACAGCGCGAGCGAAACCACCAGCCACGCGCAGTACGCCCACGCGTACGGCAGGAGCGCGAACGGGCGGAACAGCGCGGCGATGTACGGCGCGTTTCCAAACAGTAGCATCTGCGTCGGGCTCATCGACGGCAAACTTTCGTGCTCCACTCGAACGATGCTCGAAATCTCGTAGATTTTCGCCGCGTCGCCGGTGTTCAAAATTTTCCCCGCGGCATAAAACTGAACAAAATCGCCGCCCAGCGGCCGTCCCAGGAACGTTTCCCCGCGCCAGCCGTAATAGATCGAAAGCGCGCACATAATCGCCCCCGCGATCAACGCCATGACACTGATCGCCCGCGCGTGTTTCGCGCCCGGCAACGGTCCGGCCCACCGTTCCATTCGCGTGACGAAGTCCACTCGACCGTCTATCGGCCGGAACCATCCGGCGCGTTACTGCGTGAGCGCGGGATAATGCCGGCGGCGAAAATCGCTATCCTGAAATTCGGTGAAACACACACTTTCGGCCTTTTTCCTCACCTGTACCCTTCTCGCCGCGCAGCCCGCCCCCAGCATCGGCGCGATTTTGAACGATCTCGGCTCGACGCAGGTTTTCGGGCAGGTCCAAATCTCGCCCGACGGCGCCCGCGTCGCCTTTATCGCGTCGACATCGGAAGGGGGCGAGATTTCTATAAAGGACCTGGCTTCCGGCGCGCCAATCAGGATCGGCTCCGGCTCGGAAATCGCGTGGTCGCCCGACAGCCAGCGCATCGCGTTCCTTTCCGACCGCGAGCATAAAGGGCAAGCGCAGCTCTACGTCATTTCGGCGAAAGGTGGCAAGGCGAAAAGGCTCACCAATCTCAAAGGCTACCTGACGGACCCGCGCTGGTCGCCCGACGGCTCGAAAATCGCCATTCTTTTCGCCGAAAACGCGCCCACTGGCGGCGGACCGCTGAATCCCGAACCGCCCGCAACCGGCGTGATCGGCGGCGAAATCTACAACCAGCGCATTACCATCGCCGGCGCGAACTCCGGCAGCCCCAAACAGATTTCGCCCGCCGGTCTGAACGTCTATGAATACGACTGGTCCCCGGACAGCCGAACCTTCGCGCTCTCCGCCGCGCCGGGCCCCGGAGACAACAACTGGTGGATCGCGAAACTGTACACGATGCCCGCCGATTCCGGCCAAATGACCGAAATCTACAAGCCCGCTTTGCAGCTCGCGATGCCGCGCTGGTCGCCCGATGGTTCCACCATCGGCTTCATTGAAGGATTGATGAGCGATGAAGGATTCACCGGCGGCGACGTGTTCACCATCCGGCCGGGCGCGAGCGCGCAAAATCGAACGCCCGCCCGAAAAACTTCCGTGAGCTCGATCGCCTGGACCGGCGCCTCGAAGATGCTGCTGACCGAGTTCACCGGCGGATCGAGCGCGATCACTTCCCTTGACGTCGCCACCGGCCAATCCGAACGCCTGTGGCAGGGCGGCCAGAACCTCCACGCCGAAGGAAACTATCCCAACTTTTCCGTCGCGCGCGACGGCAAAACCGCCGCTGCGGTCCTCGCCGACTGGCAGCACCCTCCCGAAATCTGGGCCGGTTCGATCGGCGAGTGGAAACAGGTCACCAACGACAACTCAGGCGAGCATCCCGAGTGGGGCCGCGGCGAAAGCGTCGCGTGGAAAAACGACGGCTTCGACGTGCAGGGCTGGCTGCTCTACCCGCGCGACTTCGATCCGTCCAAAAAATATCCCATGATCGTCTCCATCCACGGCGGTCCTGCGAACCTCAACCAGCCGCACTGGCCCGGCGTCAACTTCGATCTGACGGTGCTGTCCTCCTTCGGCTATTTCGTCTTCTTTCCCAATCCGCGCGGCAGCTACGGCCAGGGCGAATCGTTCACCGGCGCCAACGTCAAGGATTTCGGCTACGGCGATCTGCGCGACATTCTCGCCGGCGTCGATCAGGTGCTCAAAACCGCCCCCGTCGATCCCAACCGTCTGGGCGTCGCCGGCTGGAGTTACGGCGGCTACATGACCATGTGGACCGTCACGCAGACCAATCGATTCAAAGCCGCCGTCGCCGGCGCCGGAATCGCGAATTACCAGAGCTATTACGGCGAAAATTCCATCGACCAGTGGATGATCCCATACTTCGGCGCGTCGGTTTATGACGACCCGCAGATTTACGCCCGCAGCTCGCCGATAACGTTTATCAAGAACGTCAAGACGCCCACGCTCACCCTGGTCGGCGAGCGCGACGGCGAATGCCCTGCTCCCCAATCCTTCGAATTCTGGCACGCGCTCAAAAATTTCGGTGTTCCTGTCGAACTCGTGGTCTATCCCGGCGAAGGCCACGCCTTCCACCAACCCGATCATCGCCGCGACGTCCTCGAACGCACGGTCGAGTGGTTCCGGCAATATCTGAAGTAGGTCGCCATTCCGGCAGCCCCTTGTATCGCTCCCCTGTGATTTGCGACGGAAAGCCCCCTGCGTAAGCGCGCGGGTGAAATTCAGCGTAAACACCATCTGCCGTTCGGCAGTGAAGCCCGCTCCAACCACCGTGCTACTCTGATCGGAAGTGGCATATGAGCCTCTCCGCCCCGTTTATCCATAGGCCCGTAGCCACAACTCTGCTCACCGTCGCCCTGGGAATTTCCGGCGCGGTCGCGTACAATTTTCTTCCCGAAGCCCCGCTTCCGCAGGTCGATTTTCCCTCCATCTCGATCTCCACAGGCCTTCCCGGCGCGAGCCCCGAAACCATGGCGAGCTCGGTCGCCACGCCGCTCGAGCGCCAGTTCGGCCGCATCGCGGGTATCAATGAAATGACCTCGTCGAGCACGCTTGGCTCGACCTCCATCACCCTCCAGTTCGATCTTTCGCGCAACATCGACGCCGCCGCGCGCGACGTGCAGGCCGCCATCAACGCGGCGCGCGGCCAGCTCCCCGCCAATCTGCCCAGAAACCCCTACTGGCGCAAGGTGAATCCCGCCGACGCCCCCATCCTCATGCTGGGCCTCACTTCAAGCACGCTCACCCAGGGCGAATTGTACGATGCCGCCTCGACCATCCTGCAGCAGCGCATTTCCCAGGTCTTCGGCGTGGGGCAGGTCTTCGTCGGCGGCAGCGCGCTCCCCGGCGTGCGCGTCGAAATCAATCCCGCGCAGCTCAACAACCTCGGCCTGGGCCTCGAAGACGTGCGCAACGTGCTTCAAAACGCCAACGTCAACTCGCCCAAGGGCCAGTTTTCCAATGATCGCAACGCGTGGACCATCTCCACCTCCGATCAGCTCCTGAAAGCGAAATATTATGCCGACCTGGTGGTCGCGTATCGCAACGGCGCCGCGGTCAAGCTGCGCGATATCGCCACCGTCGAGGATTCCGTCGAGGATCTGCGCAACGTCGGCTTCGTCAATGACGAGCCCGCGGTCATCTGCTACATCAACCGCCAGCCCGGCGCAAATATCGTCGAAACCGTGGACCGTGTGCTCGCTACCCTGCCGCAGTTGAAAGCCTCCATCCCCGCTTCCATCAACCTGCGCATCCTGATGGACCGCACCACCACCATTCGCGCCTCGGTGATCGATGTCGAGCGCACCATGTCGATCTCCGTCGGCCTGGTGATCATGGTCGTCTTCATTTTCTTGCGAAGCTGGCGCACCACGCTGATTCCGAGCATTGCGGTTCCCGTTTCCCTCATCGGTACCTTCGGCGTGCTGTACCTGTTCGGCTACAGCGTCGATAATCTCTCGCTGATGGCGCTGACCATCGCCACCGGATTCGTGGTCGATGACGCGATCGTGGTGATCGAAAATATCACGCGCCACACCGAAAGCGGAATGACGCCGATGCAGGCCGCGCTCCACGGCGCCGCCGAGATCGGATTCACGGTGGTCTCCATCAGCATCTCCCTGATCGCCGTTTTCATCCCGATTCTGTTGATGCCCGGTATCGTCGGCCGCCTGTTCCGGGAGTTCGCCATCACGCTCTCGGTCGCCATCGCGCTCTCGCTCGCCATTTCGCTCACCATGACGCCCATGATGTGCGCGCGCCTCACCGGCCGCCGCGAAAACGAAGGCCAACACAACATCTTTTATCGCCTCAGCGGAGCGAGCGTCGATTTTCTCCGGCAGGGCTATCAGAGATCGCTCGGATGGGTGCTGCGCCACCAGCCGCTCACGCTCGGCGTCACGCTCACCACCATTGCCCTCACCGTTTATCTCTATGTCGTCATTCCCAAGGGATTCTTCCCGCAGCAGGACGTCGGGCGCATCTCCGGCACCATCCTCGCCGATCAGGCCACCTCTTTCCAGGCCATGCGCGATCACGTCCTGCAACTCGAACGCCTCGTCATGCAGGACCCCGCCGTCGATAATCTGAACTCCTACGTCGGCGGCGGAGGCGGCGGAGGCGGCGGCGCGGCCATCAACTCCGGCCGCATGAACGTCGCGCTTTTTCCCCTGGCGAAGCGCAAAATCAGTACCGATGAAGTCATCGCGCGCCTGCGTCCCAAAATCAGCCGCATCCCCGGCGTCAGCCTGTATCTTCAGGCCGTTCAGGACCTGCGCATCGGCGGCCGTTCGAGCGGCGCCCAGTATCAATACACGCTCCAAAGCGACAGCGTGTCTGAGCTGAACGAATGGGCCCCGCGCGTCTTCGCCAAGCTGCGCACGCTTCCCGAGCTCGCCGACGTCAACAGCGATCAGCAGGACCGCGGCCTCGCCGCGAATCTCGAAATCGACCGCGCCACCGCCGCGCGCATGGGAATTTCCGCCCAGGCCGTCGACAACACGCTCTACGACGCCTTCGGCCAGCGCCAGGTCTCGGTCATGTACACGCAGTTGAATCAGTATCACGTGGTGATGGAGGTCGCCCCGCAATACTGGCAGAATCCCGATGGTTTGCGATTTCTGTATGTCGCCGGCAACAACGGACAGCAGGTGCCGTTGAGCGCCATCGCCCGCTATGTGCCCAGCAACACCGCGCTGTCGGTAAACCATCAGGGACAGTTCCCTTCCGTCACCATTTCCTTTAATCTCCCCGTGGGAACCTCGCTCAGCCAGGCCGTCCCCGTGATCGAGCAGGCCGAGCGCGAAATCGGCCTTCCCCTCAGCATGCACGGCAGCTTTCAGGGAACCGCGCAGGCCTACCAGGACGCGCTTTCAAGTGAGCCCATCCTGATCGCCGCCGCGCTGGTCACCGTCTACATCGTGCTCGGCGTGCTGTATGAAAGCCTGATTCATCCCGTGACCATCCTTTCGACCCTCCCTTCGGCCGGCGTCGGCGCGCTGCTCGCGCTGATGATCAGCCATAACGAGCTGAACGTCGTCTCGCTCATCGGAATCATTCTGCTGATCGGAATCGTCAAGAAAAACGCGATCATGATGATCGATTTCGCCATCGCGGCCGAGCGCAATGAAGGCTTGCATCCCGAACAGGCCATTTTCAAAGCCTGCGTGCTGCGCTTCCGCCCCATCACCATGACCACCATGGCCGCCATGCTCGGCGGATTGCCGCTCGCCCTGGGCCACGGGGAAGGCGCGGAGTTGCGCCGGCCCCTGGGAATCGCGATCGTCGGCGGATTGCTGTTCAGCCAGGTCCTGACGCTGTACACGACTCCCGTCGTCTACCTCTATCTCGACCGCCTGCGCCTGCGCTGGGAATCCCTTCGCGGCCGCCGCCCGCTCCCCATCCCGCAGGTTTCCTAGGAGGTTGCTGAAAACTCCAGCTACCCCCGCCCTCACGGGCAGGGCTGTTCCTGAAATCGTTGAATCGCCGTGGGCCATACAGCCCTGGCCGTCGGGCCGGGGGCTCGCCGAGGAGTTTTTCAGCAACCTCCTAGAGAGGGACGATCGCCGGCTGCGGAACAAACCGCGCTCGGATCGCGGGTGTGGCTCGACGGATCGCCAGGGAAGCCCCCGCTGATGGTCTAGGTTTCCGTGCGGTCAGGATATCGATGAACAAGTGGGCGCCTCTAAAACAGCCCCGTGCGTAAGCGCGGGGGTAAGTCGCCCGCAGTTGCCACCGGCGCGCC
>JASHWA010000251.1 GCA_030044325.1 Bryobacteraceae bacterium | reverse complement strand
CACCAGCGGAGATCCCGAAGGCCTGGTTCGCCACGGCAACGAAAGAGTGCTCAAAGCCCGCTTCAACGACGCGCGATTTTTCTGGGATGTCGACCAGGTGAAAAAACTCGCCGCTCGCGTGGAGGATCTGAAGAAAGTCACTTTCCACGCGCGTTTGGGCTCGTATTACGAAAAAACCGGGCGCGTGGTCGCGCTGGTGAAGGAGCTCGGCGGCAACGATCACGCGGTGCGCGCCGCGCTGCTTTCGAAAACCGATCTCACCACCGAAATGGTCAAGGAGTTCACCGAGCTTCAGGGCGTGGTCGGCGGCCTGTACGCCCGCGCCCAGGGCGAACCCGAGCCGGTCGCGCGCGCCATCTACGAGCACTACCAGCCGGTCGGCATGGAGGATTCCATCCCCGAAACGCGGGAAGGGCAAATTGTTTCGCTCGCCGACAAGCTCGACACCCTGCGCGAGTGCTTCAAGATCGGAATGGTTCCGACGGGCTCCAGGGACCCCTTCGCGCTGCGCCGCGCCGCCCAGGGCGTGGTCAAGATTCTGGTCGAAGCGAAGCTCGGCTACAACTTCTACACGCTGGTTGAAGGCGAGCTTTCCGATTTCATGGTGGAGCGCGTCCAGCACTATTTCCGCGAGATTCGCGGATTTAAATATGACGAAGTGAACGCCGTGCTGGCCACCGCCCGCGGAACCCTCGCCGACGTGGAGTCGCGCCTGATCGCGCTCGCCGAAGTGCGGCCCACCGAGAATTTCGAGCCGCTCGCCGCCAGTTTCAAGCGCATCCGCAATATCCTGAAACAGGCCGGATTCGAGGCCGACGGCCGCCTGAAGGAGGCCCTGCTCGAACCCGGCCCCGAACGCGACCTGTTTGACGCCTATCAAAAGGTCCGCACGGAAATCCAGGACGCCGGGTACCGCACCGCGCTCGAACGCATCGCCAGCCTGCGTCCCGCGGTCGACAGGTTTTTCGATAAAGTCCTGGTCAATGCCCGGGACCCGGAGGTGCGCGTCAACCGTCTGACGCTGCTTCAGGACCTGCTCACCGAATTTTCCACCATCGCCGATTTCTCGGAAATCGTCACCGCAGGAGAACAAAAATGAACAAATATGTTTATAGCTTCGGAGCCGGCCACGCCGATGGCGACGGCTCCATGAAAGACGTCCTGGGCGGAAAGGGCTCGGGCCTGGCCGAAATGTCCCGCGCCGGAATCCCCGTGCCTCCGGGGTTCACCATCTCCACCGAAGTGTGCAACATCTATTTTCAAAATAATCATCAGGTTCCGGAGCAAATCAATCGGCAAATATTACAAGCGCTTGAAAAACTCGAATCGCAGATCGGCAAAAAACTGGGAGATCCCAAGAATCCGCTGCTGGTAAGCGTCCGCTCCGGCGCAAAATTCTCCATGCCGGGCATGATGAACACCATCCTGAATCTCGGCCTGAATGACGAAACCGTCGAAGGATTACTCAAACGCAGCAGGAACGCCCGCTTTGCTTATGACTCCTATCGCCGTTTTATTCAGATGTTCGGCGAAGTCGCGCTGAATATCGATATGGCGAAATTCGATCATATTTTTGACCGGCGCAAGCATAAATCCAAAGCCAAACAGGATACCGATCTTTCCGCCGAAGATCTGAAATCCATCATCGAGGATTACAAGAAGCTAGTCTTGAAAGAGACCAAAAAAGAGTTCCCGCAGGATGCGCGCGAGCAGCTTGCCATGGCGCGCGACGCGGTGTTCCGCTCCTGGTGGAATCCCAAGGCCGCCTACTATCGCAAGATGGAAAAAATCCCCGACGACATCGGCACCGCGGCGAGCGTCCAGGCGATGGTGTTCGGCAACCTGGGCGACACTTCCGCCACCGGCGTGGGCTTCACGCGCGACCCGGCCACCGGCGAAAAGATGTTTTACGGCGAATTCCTGATCAATGCGCAGGGTGAAGACGTGGTGGCCGGAATCCGCACGCCGCAGCCCATCTCCGAGCTTCAAAAAGTGATGCCCCAAGCTTACTCTGAGCTGCGCGACATCACCACGCGGCTTGAACAGCACTATCGTGACATGCAGGATTTCGAGTTCACCATCGAAGAGCAGAAACTCTACATGCTGCAAACGCGCAACGGCAAGCGCACCGGACCGGCGGCCGTGCGCGTCGCCGTCGATATGGTCGCGGAAGGCATGATCGCCAAGCGCGAAGCCATCCTGCGCGTCCAGCCGCAGCAGCTCGATCAGCTTCTGCATCCCGTTTTCGATGCGAAATCCATCCAGGAGCTAAAGCTCCTCGCCACCGGTATCGACGCGTCGCCCGGAGCGGCCGTCGGCCGCGCCGTGTTCACCGCGGATGAAGCGGTGGAACTCGGAAAATCCGGCCCGGTGATCCTGGTTCGCAAGGAAACCACCCCCGACGACATCCACGGCATGGACGTCGCCAAGGGAATCCTGACTGCCGTCGGCGGCAAATCGAGTCACGCCGCGGTGGTCGCGCGCGGCATGGGACGGCCCTGCATCGTCGGCGCGGGCGCGATCTCGATCAACGAAAAAGCCCGCCAGTTCACCGTCGCCGAAGGCAAGAATATCCTTACTGTAAAGCAGGGCGACTGGATTTCGATGGACGGCGCGAGCGCGCAGGTTTATCTCGGCCAGGCGAAAACCGTGCTGCCGGATCCGAAATCCGGTTATTTTGCGAAATTAATGGAATGGGCCGACGAATTTCGCGGAAAATTCGGCGTCCGCGCCAATGCCGATATCCCGCGCGACGCGAAGGTCGCGCGCCTTTATGGCGCCGAAGGCATCGGCCTGTGCCGCACCGAGCACATGTTTTTCGCCGAAGACCGCATCGGGCACATGCAGGCCATGATCCTGGCGCGCGACCAGAAGACGCGCAAAAAATCGCTGCAAAAACTCCTGCCCATGCAGCGCAAGGACTTTGCGGGCCTGTTCCAGGCGATGGAGGGGCTGCCCGTCATCATCCGCACGCTCGACCCTCCCTTGCACGAATTTCTGCCCAAACGCGAAGAATTGATGGTGGATATCGCCCGGCTGCCGCATGTGGATACAAAACAGAAAAAGGAAATTTCCGCGAAATATAATATTCCCGCCGGGGAATTGAAAAAACGGCTGCCCGAATTGCTGCATCGGGTAGAGGAGTTGCACGAGTTCAACCCCATGCTGGGCCTGCGCGGCTGCCGCCTGGGGATCATCGATCCTGAAATCACGGAAATGCAGGCGCGGGCGATCTTTGAAGCCGCGGCGCAGGTGGCGAAAAAGGGAATCAAAGTGATTCCCGAAGTCATGATTCCGCTGGCCGGCAGCGTAAAAGAAGTCGAAAATCAAAAAAATATCGTGGATCGGGTGGCGCAGGAAGTTCTGAAACGGGCCGGTATGCCGGACCTGCATTACCTGGTCGGAACGATGATCGAGATCCCGCGCGCCGCCCTCACCGCGGACAAGATCGCCGAGCAGGCCGAATTTTTCAGCTTCGGCACCAACGATCTCACCCAGACGACCATGGGTCTTTCGCGCGACGATTACACGAAATTCTCGAAAGAATACGAAAATCTCAAGATTTTCCAGGCCGACCCGTTTGCCACCATCGACCAGGAAGGCGTCGGAAAGCTGATCGAGATGGCCATCGCGCTCGGCCGCAAAACGCGTCCCGATCTCGACATCGGCATCTGCGGGGAGCACGGCGGCGACCCGGCTTCGGTCGAATTCTGCTATCGCGCGGGCATGAACTACGTCTCCTGTTCGCCTTACCGCGTCCCGATCGCAAGACTGGCCGCGGCGCAAGCGGCCATCGCGGGCGATAAATCCGAGCTTACGCGCACAGCCTGACCATTCAGGGCGGCGATTCCGGTCTACACATCCATGTAGCGGAATCTCCCGAAAATTGTAACGCTCGGTCTTTTGAAATCACGAACCTATTGTATTTTCAATAACAAGATACAATTAAAGGGTGGCTGTTGGCGTGCTCCGAAGCGTGCGGGGAAAGGTGTCGGAACTCCCATGACGGAGTTGAAGCAACAGCTCGCCAGCGCGCTACTGGTGATCCTCACCGTTGCGGCCGTAGTCGCCGCCGCGGTGAATTTTCATCAGCAGAGCCAGTATCACCTTCCCGACGACGGCGTAACGTGGGTGGACCGGCCGTCGGGCGACACCAATCGCGTGGTGGCGCTGCGGATTCAGCCGGGCAGTCCGGCGGCGAAGGCCGGCCTGCATGCGGGCGACGCGCTGATTTCCATTGAAGGCGTAAAGATCGACAACGCGGAAAAGGCGACACAGGTTCTGGCGCGGCTGGGCGCGTGGCGCACGGCGCAGTACGACGTGATTCACGAAGGCAAAGGCGAAGAGGTCCAGCACAACGTCATCATCAGCGAAGCGCAGCGCGATCCCACGCTGCTGTATTTGTACGCCGACGGCGCGATCTATTTAGGCATCGGATTATTTGTCTATTTCCGCCGCGCCGCGGCGCCGCGCGCGCTGCATTTTTTCCTGCTGTGTCTTTCGAGTTTTGTTCTTTCCACCTTCCATTACACCGGAAAGCTGAATAATTTCGACAAAGTCATCTACACCGGCAACGTGATCGCCGGCTATCTCGCGCCGATGCTGTTTGTGCACTTCTGCTGCGTCTTTCCCGAGCCGCAGCGCTGGATTCGCCGGCGCGGCGCGGCGATTTTGCTGTACCTGCCGGGCCTGGCGCTGCTCGGCGTT
>JASHWA010000250.1 GCA_030044325.1 Bryobacteraceae bacterium | reverse complement strand
TCAGCTTGGACGCGGGAACACGGCGGCGCACAGCCTTCGAGATCGCCGCGGCCAGGTGCGCCTCGGCCGGCGCGTAGTTTTTCACCGCGAGGTGCCGTTCGCCTTCCGTTCGATCCTCATTCCGCTTCCGGCGCCATTTCTGGATATGCGGCGTCGCCCATGCCGCCAGACGAGTCGCATACCGGAACAAGCGGGTCAGACCGAGCATGATGATCGTTTGATCGGGTGCGCGCAAACCCGGCTATAGAGAGAAACTCCAGCGCGAGCCTGCGCGAAAATCTTAGAACCAGGCCAAAAATCTCGCACCCGCGGCCGATAAGCGCCGCGTGAGATGGATTTCACTCGGGCTGCTGGCCGCACTGGCGGCTTCGGCCCAAAACATCGGAGCGCAGGATTTTATCGAACGGGCGCCCAAACAACACTCGTCGAAACGGAAGCTGATCCGCCGTTTGACGCTGGTGGCGGCCTGCGCGGGAAGCCTGGCGTTCGACACGCTGACCACGCGCCGCGCCGTCGGGGCGGGCGCGGTGGAAGGCAACGCGCTGCTGGCCGGGGCGCAGGGAAATCCCGCCTGGGGACGCGTGATCGGAATCAAAGCCGGTTTCTGCGGCGCGGCCGCGCTACTCGAAGAGACGCAGACATTTAAAATGCGGAGGTCGCCCAACTCCGATTGGAGCTGGACCGCGGTGAACGCGGGCACAGCTTCCATCTACACTTGGACGGGATTCCACAACCTAAGCGTCGCCGCCAGCCTCGATTCCCATAAGTAGAACGTTCGCGGCGCACGACTTCAGCTCGAACGCGATGGGTTTACGCGCGACCGTTATCGAGCGCGTTGGTCCACTTCGACCTTCAAGCCCGCGCCACCGTGCGGCCCTGGTACGCCGCGATCACTTCCGCGACCGGCCCCTGCAAAATCACCTGCCCGTGATCGAGCCACAGCGCCCGGTCGCACATCTGGCGCAGCGTCCCCATCGAATGCGACACGCACACCATGGTCTTGCCCGCCCGCCGGAAGGCGAGCATCCGCTCGATGCACTTGGCCTGAAACGCATCGTCGCCCACGCCGAAGGCTTCATCCACCACCAGGATGTCGGGGTCCACGTGAATCGCCACGGAAAACGCCAGACGCATGACCATTCCGGCGGAATAGGTCCGCAGCGGCTGCGTGATGAATTCGCCCACGCCCGAAAAAGCGACGATGCGCTCGAACAGTTCCGCGGTTTGCTTGCGGCTCATCCCGAACAGCGACGCGTTGAGGCGCAGATTCTCGATACCGGTCAGATCGTTGTGAAACCCTGAGCCGAGCTCGAGCACCGCGGAAAGGCGTCCGTGGATCGACACGCGGCCTTCATCGGGCGGGCACAGCCGCGTGATCACGTTGAGCAGCGTGCTCTTGCCCGCGCCGTTCGATCCGATCACCGCCAGGCTTTCCCCCTCCCGAACCGTGAAGGAGAGCTCGCGCAGGGCGTAGAACACCTCCGAACCGGCGCCCTTCCACAGATCGCGAAGGTGTCCACGCAGCAGCTTTCGCCCGCCCTCCAGCAGGAACTTTTTCGAAACGCCCTCGAATTCGATCCGGTTCATCACAAATGATCGTAGAAGCGCCGTTCGAGCGCGCGAAAAATCATCCATCCCGCCCCTAGCGTGGCGACTGAGCCGAGCGCCAGCTTCCACACGAGCGTCGGCGCCGGCGCGCTCGCCTGCATGATGATCCGGCGTAGCGCCATCACCATCGCCGCGATGGGATTCAGCTCGTACATTTGCCGGAAGCCGCCGGGAATGATGTCGAAACCGTAAACGATCGGCACCAGCCAGAACAAAACCGTGTTGGCCGATTCCACCACGTAGCGCATGTCGCGCAAATATACGTCCAGCGCGGAAGTGGCCAGCACCAGCCCCAGCACGAACAGAATATAGAAAAACGAAATCAGCGGAATCCACGCCCACGCCGCGTTCGCGCGGTAGCCGAAAATCAGCGTGAAGGCGAACAGCACGCCGAATTGAATCGCCAGATTCAGACAATTCGAGAGCACGATCGAGATGGGCACCACTTCGCGCGGAATGGGAACGCGCTTGATCAGGTTCGCGTTGTCAATCAGCGAAGTGGTCCCGTTGGCCCAGGCCAGCGTAAAGAAATTGAACGGAACCAGCCCGCACAGCACCGCCACCGGATATCCGCGCGTGGTGTTGGGCATGAAGCGTGTGAAAACCAGCGTCAGCACGGTCATCATGATGAGCGGGTTCAGCAGGCTCCAGAACACGCCCAGCGACATATTCCTGTAGCGCACCTTGAAGTCCTTGAGGACCAGGTTCTCTAAAACGAACCGGTAGTCTCCGTGCCACATCGAATTCTTCAGGATAACGTAAACATCGGTCTCGCCTATGAGCGGCTTCGCAGCCGGTCGATCCGGCGCCGGTCGCGTTTGGACGGTCTGCCCTCGCGGAACCCTTCGACGCGCGGCATCGCCCTGCGCTCCTCCGCCACTTTCTCCCGCGCCGCGCGGCTGTCCTGCGTCTCCCGGTACAGCGTCTGCGCGATCGCAAACGGCCCGCGCACCTCGCTCAGCGCGAGCACCTCCACGTGAAACTCGCCGCTATCGTTTTTGACGCGCAGGAAATCGCCCACCCGGATCTCGCGCGCCGGCTTCGACGGCTGCCCGCCGCAATCCACCCGCCCGAGCTCGCACGCGCGCGCCGCAAGCGAACGAGTCTTGAAAAATCTCGCGGCCCACAGCCACTTGTCGATGCGAACGCGATCCATCGGCCGGCGGATCCCGTCAATGCCGATGCCCGTCCGGCATGCCCAGCCGCCGCACGCTGTCGCGCTCGAAATCGAACTCGATCATCACCGCGTCTTGATCGCCGATGACCCACCCCTCGTGGCCTGGTTCGATCGCGACCACCTGCGGAGCCGTGAACTCGCGCCGGCAGCCGTCGCCATACTGAATCCCGATGCTCCCGCGCGCCAGGAATCCGACGTGCGCGTGCTGGCACAGCTCGGTTCCGCTCACCGCTTTCATATCCCGGGACCAGCGGAACCCCGCGGGGTAGATGGTGCGCTTCACGCGGCCGTCGCCCGCGCGCGCGATATCGAGCTGCACGCCGCCGATCTCGCGATGATCGGCTCCTTCGATCGGCGCGGTCAGGGAATCGAAATCCATCGATAGGACCTCCAGCGGTAACAGTCTACCGCTTCCGTCCCCGCGCTTAATAACCCAGCGCCGCCGCGTCCGGATTTCGCGGATCGGAAGCTCCCCAGCGAAGCCCCGTCCCCGCCTCGATCAGTATGGATTCCGCATCTCCCATATACCCCGGGCGCTGCGCGAAATGGTAACCCATCGCTTCGAGCGCCTTGCGCGCATCATCCGGCATTCCGAACGGTTCGAACCGGATTTCATCCGGAAGCCACTGATGATGGATGCGCGGAGCGTCCACTGCCTGCTGAATATTCATATGGTGATCGATCACGTTCGTGATCACCTGCAAAACCGTGTTGATGATGGTGGGTCCGCCGGGACTGCCCGTCGCCATAAACAACTTTCCGTCTTTGACCACGAAGGTCGGCGTCATCGCCGACAACGGCCGCTTGTGCGGAGCCACCGAATTCGCCTCGCCCTGAATCAGACCGTACATGTTGGGCACGCCCGGCTTGGCCGCGAAATCGTCCATTTCGTTGTTGAGGAAAAATCCCGCGCCTTTGACCACCACTCCGCTCCCATATCCGCCGTTGAGCGTGTACGTATTGCTGACGGCGTTTCCCGCGGCATCCACCACCGTGAACTGCGTGGTTTCGTTCGACTCGTACGGCGCCGGATCGCCATGTCCCATCGCGCTGCTCGAGGTGGCGCGGCCCGTCTCAATCGTCTTCGCCAGTTGATCCGCGTACTTTTTCGAAATCAGCCCCGACCACGGCACTTTCACGAAATCCGGATCGCCCAGGAACTCGGCGCGATCGGCAAAAGCGCGGCGCATCGCCTCGACC
>JASHWA010000249.1 GCA_030044325.1 Bryobacteraceae bacterium | reverse complement strand
GCGCGATGTTGACGATGACGAACAGAAGATCGCCGATTTCGTTTTCGATGGCGTCGCGTGAGCCGGCGTTGCGCAGTTCGGCGACTTCTTCGTCGAGCTTGTCGAAAACCTGTTCGACGTTTTCCCAGTCGAATCCCGCGCCCGCGGCTTTCGAGGCGATCTGCTGGGCTTCGACGAGCGCGGGCATGGCGCGGGGGATGCGGTCGAGAAGGCCGGAGGCTTGAGGTTTTTCTTCGGCTTTGATTTCGTCCCAACGCTTTTTCACATCGTCGGCGGTTTTGGCGTCGCCTTGCGCAAAGACGTGGGGATGGCGGCGGATGAGCTTCGAATTGATGGCGTGGAGGGAGTCGGCGATATCGAATTTGCCCTGTTCGGAAGCCATCCCGGCGAAGAAAACGGGCTGGAGCAGGAGGTCGCCGAGCTCTTCGGCGAGGGCGTCGAAATCGCGGGCGTCGATGGCGTCCATGACTTCGTAAGTCTCTTCGAGCAGGTAGGGTTTGATGGTGTCGAAATTCTGCTCGCGATCCCAGGGGCAGCCGCCGGGGGCGCGAAGCTTGGCCATGATTTCGACCAGGCGGGCGAAGGCGGGTCCGGCGGGGAGTTTTTCTTCGGTCATTGAATTTTTCAGGGTAACATCCGCTGTGGGCTTCGGACGGTTACGACACCTTGGGCGTGATCAGCCACTGCAATACGCCGCGGGGGTCGGAGCCGATGGTGGCGAAATCGAGGCGGGCGAGGGCGCCTTTCTTGAATTCGAGCATGGCGCGCGTGGAGCCGAGCATCCAGGCGATGGTCGCCGAAAGGAGCGGCTCGTGGCCGGCGATCAGGATGGACGGCTCGTCGCGATGGGCGCGGATTTCGGCCCACACGTCGGGAGGCGAGGCGTGCGGGACCAGGCGCTCGGTGCGCGCGATCTCGCTTTTGTATTCGAGGATTTTTGCGGCCATCTCGGCGGTTTCGATGGCCCGGCGATAGGGGCTTGCAAGAATCAGCGTGGGATTGACCTGCGCCTTGCGCGCGCGATTCAGCACCTTTTCGAGCTTGCGCTTGCCGTCGTCGGTGAGCGCACGATCGGCGTCGCGTCCGCTGGGCGCGCGATCTTCCGCGATTCCGTGGCGGAGAAGGTAGAGTTCCAGATTACTCCGCCCGCGGCTTGATGGTGACCGCCGGAATGTTGGCGTCCTTCACCATTTTGTTGAACGCCGCGATATCGTCGGTCAGCAGCTTGTGCGCAGAGCGAAGCTGCACGTTGACCTCGGTGGTCAGCTCCTCGTTGACTTCTTCGGACTGGCGCGTGGGCGCGGTATCGGTTCCTTCGACCACGCCGAGCAGCGCCGCGATGCGGTTATTCAGCCGGATGGGATAGTTGAGCGGATCTTCCTGCGCCTGGTTTTTGACCTGGTACAACTGCTCTTCGACTGCGCTGAGTCTCTTGGTCAGATCCTGCGCGTTATCGACGACTTTTTTCGCGGCCGGGAGATCCTTCCACAGCGAAATATAATCGGCGAGCTGCTTTTTCGCTTCGCGAATGTCGATGACGGCCTGATTGGTTTCGGAGAGCTTGTCGCGAATCTGCAAGGCGAGGGCGAGCTGGCGATTCAAATTCTGCTGGCTGGTGTGGAAGCGCGGATCGAGCACCACGGTGAACGATTGCGTGGCGGATTTTCCGTCGGCCGTCAATTTCACGGAATAATTTCCGGGCACGATCATCGGCCCGCGGGTCGCGCCGGACCACAGGATCATGTGCGGGAAGACCGTGGCATCGGGATAATGCATGTCCCAGACGAAGCGGTTCATGCCTTGCTGCGCGGAGGCGCGGGGAGGGCCGCCGCCGCGGCCGAACGGATTGAAATCGGACTCCTGCTCGGCGATGCCTTCGGCCTGCTCGGCCTGTTGACGGGCGCGGCTGGAATATTTGTTGACGAGCTTGCCGCTCGAATCGAGAAATTCGAGGGTCACTTCGCCTTGCGGGCGCTCCTTCAGCCAATATTCGACAACCGCGCCGTTGGGCGGGTTCGCGCCGACGGCCGCGCCGCCGCGGCCACCACCCCCGCCTCCGCGGCCGCCGCCTTCGGTGCGCATGGCGGATTTGGGTTTGAAGATTTTTACGTCGTCAGTCGGCGGTTGACCTTTGAGGTCCCACAGCAGGCCGAGATCGTCCATGACCCAGAAGGCGCGGCCTTGCGTGGCGACCACCAACTCGTCATCGCGCTTGTGGAAGCCGAGATCGGTGACGGGAACCACGGGAAGGTTGAGCTGGATCGACTGCCAGTGATCGCCCGAATCGTAAGAAACATAAATGCCGAATTCTGTTCCGGCGAAAAGGAACCCCTTGCGATTGGGATCTTCGCGAATCACACGCGTGAAGTGGTCCTCGGGGATTCCAGCGACGATCTTGGTCCACGTTTTCCCGTAGTCCGTGGTTTTGTACATGTACGGCTTGAAATCGTCGGCTTTATATAATGTCGCGGCGACCCACGCGGTGGCGGGATCGAAGGGCGACGGGTCGATCGCGTTGATCTGCGCCCATTTGGGAATAATGCTTTCCGGAGGCGTGACGTCGGTCCAGGTTTTGCCGCCGTCGCGGGTCAAGTGAATCATGCCGTCGTCGGAGCCGACCCAGATGAGACCTTTGGTGATGGGCGATTCATTGATGGTGAAGATGGTGTCGTAATATTCGATCGAGGTGTTGTCTTTGGTGATGGGGCCGCCGCTCGAGCCCTGACGCGACTTGTCGTTGCGCGTGAGATCGCCGGAGATCACGGTCCAGCTCTGCCCTTCGTCCGTCGATTTGAACACCATGTTCGCACCCGCGTAGATCACCGTCGGATCGTGCGGCGAAATGATGATGGGAAAACTCCACTGGAAGCGGTATTTGAGATCGGAAGCGGGGTGCCCCATGGGGTTGTCCGGCCAGGGATTGATGTTGCGCAGCGTGCCGGTGTGGGCGTCGAAGCGCGTGATCAGGTTGCCGTAGCTGCCGGCGTAAACGATGGCGGTGTCGCGCAGGTCGGGAGCGATCCAGCCGCTTTCGCCGCCGCCGACGTCGTACCAATCCTTATCGGTGATGCCGCCGCGGCCGCGCGTGGCGATGCGCACGGTGGAATTATCCTGCTGCGCGCCGTAGGCGTGATACGGAAAATCGTTATCGAGGGCGACGCGATAGAACTGGGCGGTGGGCTGATTATCTTCGGTGGACCAGGAGCGGCCGCCGTTGGTGGAGATGGTGGCGCCGCCGTCATTCGATTCGATCATGCGGTTGGGATCGTTGGGCGCGATCCACAGGCCGTGATTGTCGCCGTGCGGAGGGCGAATGGGCGCAAGCGAGCGTCCGCCGTCGGTGGAGCGGAAGAAATTCACGTTCAGAAAATAGACCGTGTCGGCGTTTTTGGGATCGGCGAGGATGTGCGTGTAATACCAGGCTCGCTGGCGGATTTCGTTGCTCGAATTCACCTTCACCCAGGTGTCGCCGGCGTTGTCGGAGCGGAAGGCGCCGCCGTCGTCGGCTTCGATGAGCGCGTAGACGCGCTGGGGATTGGCGGGCGAGACGCTCACGCCGACGCGGCCCATCAGGCCTTTGGGCAAGCCGGGATTTTTCGAGAGATCCTTCCAGGTTTCGCCGCCGTCGGTGGATTTCCACAGGCCGCTCCCCGGGCCGCCGCTTTCAAGCGAATAGGGCGTGCGATAGACTTCCCAGAATCCGGCGTAGATGACGTTGGGATTGGCGGGGTCCATGGAAAGATCGACCGCGCCGGCTTTGGGGCCGCGGGTGAGCACTTGCTTCCAGGTTGCGCCGCCGTCGGTGGATTTGAAGACGCCGCGCTGCTCGTTCGGTCCGAACTGATGGCCGAGCGCGGCGACGAAGACGATATTCGGATCGCGCGGGTCGACCAGAACTTTGCCGATCTGCTCGGTGTCTTTGAGGCCGATGTTTTTCCAGGTGCGGCCGGCATCCGTGGATTTGTACACGCCATCGCCGGGCGAGGCGTTGCCGCGGATGCAGGCTTCTCCCATTCCGACATAAATAATGTTGGGATCGGATTCGGCGACGGCGATGGAGCCGACGTCGCCGTTGGCGAACTGGCCGTCGGAGACGGGAATCCAGGTGGCTCCGCCGTCGGTGGTTTTAAAAACTCCGCCGCCGGTGGCGCCGAAATAATAGGTATCGCGCTGGGAGGTGACGCCGTAGACGGCGAGCACGCGGCCTCCGCGGAAGGGTCCGATTTCGCGCCAGCGGATGTCGCGCAAGGGGCCTTCGAGGCGGGCGTTGGCCGCCATGCCGCGGCCGCCGCGCTGAGCGAGGACCTGGTAGGCGGGAATAATGAGCGCACCGATGGCGATCGAGAGGAGGAGGCGTTTCATAGGTCCAAATTTATCAGATTCGCGGGGTGTCGATGCACGGCGAGAGCGGCCGCGCCACGCTGATTATGGTTGTGCGGGTTTCTCGGCTAATTCCGTGCGCTTCGGTCCCAGGCCCATGGCGATGAGCGAGAGCGATCCGAGTTTGCCGTCGTCGGGCAGGTTCTGCTCGCGCTGGAAACGCTTCAAAGCGTCGATCGAATCCGGGCCCCAGTTGCCGTCCACGGGACCGTTGAAGAATCCGCGATCGGCGAGGGCCTGCTGGATTTCCTTATAACGCTCGGCGGTGGGCTGCTGTTGCGAGGAACGGCGCGAGGCGACTGGTTTTTTCGACGATTTTTTGCGGTGCGAAACGGTTTTGGCCGAAGACGTCTTCGCGTGCGAGGCGGTTTTCGCGTGCGCGGCTGCGGTCGATTTGGCGGTGCTGGTTCTTCGAGCTTTAGAAGTGTGCCTGGATGACGTTTTTTTCGCGTCAGTAGAGTCCTGCGCTGCCAGGACTCCGGCGGCGCACAAGCCCGCGAGAGCGATGGTGATGAAACGCAAGAGACAGAGTATCAAAGTTCAGACGAACC
>JASHWA010000248.1 GCA_030044325.1 Bryobacteraceae bacterium | reverse complement strand
GCGCCGCTCACCCAATCAAACAACCTGACCAGCGGCCGCATCTATGAACAGATCATTTCGCGCGAGCGGCGCGGCGATTATCTGGGCAAAACCGTCCAGGTGATCCCGCACGTCACCAATGAAATCAAGGCTGCGGTGAAGCGCGTTTCCACTGCTTCCGACGGCTCGCCGATCGACGTTGTGATCGTCGAAATCGGCGGGACGGTCGGCGACATCGAATCGCTGCCGTTTTTGGAAGCCATCCGCCAGTTGCGGCACGAACTGGGACGCGAGAACACGCTGTACGTGCATGTGACGCTGGTTCCCTGGATCGCCGCCGCGCAGGAATTGAAAACCAAGCCGACGCAGCACAGCGTCAAGGAACTGCGCGCCATCGGTATTCAGCCGGATATCCTGCTGTGCCGCAGCGATCACGCGCTGCCGCAGGACATGAAGGAAAAAATCGCGCTGTTCTGCGATGTGGACGTGGAAGCCGTGGTCACCGCGCGCGATGTCGAAAGTGTGTACGAATGCCCGCTGGTTTTCGCCGAGCAGGGCGTGGATGAAATCGCGCTGGCGCTGCTGGGAATCGAGGCGCGGCCGAGGGAACTCGCGCGCTGGAGCGAGATGGTGCGCCGCTTAAAGCACCCCGCGCGCCAGGTTTCCATCGGCATCGTCGGAAAATACGTCGAGTACGAAGACTCGTATAAAAGCCTGAAGGAAGCGCTGCTGCACGGCGGCCTCGCGCACGACGCGCGCGTGAATATCACCTGGGTCGAATCGGAACATCTAAAATGGCCCGGCGCGGTCGCCGATCTGGAACAGTTTGACGCGATTCTGGTTCCCGGCGGATTCGGGAAACGCGGCGTCGAAGGCATGCTGTGCGCCATCCGCTACGCGCGTGAATACAAAGTTCCGTATTTCGGAATCTGCCTGGGAATGCAGACCATGGTGATCGAATACGCGCGCAACGTGTGCGGGCTCGCCGCGGCGAATTCGACCGAATTCGACCCCGCGACGCCCGATCGCGTCATCTATAAATTGCGGGAGTTGAAAGGCGTGGACGAGCTCGGCGGGACCATGCGTTTAGGCGCATATCCATGCCTGCTCGCCGAAGCGAGCTTCGCGCGCCGCGCGTATGGAAAACCCGAGATCAGCGAGCGCCACCGCCATCGCTACGAATTCAACCGCGAATATGAGGAGATCCTCACATCTCACGGCCTGCGGCTGAGCGGCGAAACTCCGGATCACGTCTACGTCGAAATCTGCGAGCTTGCCGACCACCCCTGGTATCTCGGCTGCCAGTTCCATCCCGAATTCAAATCGAAGCCGCTCGAGCCGCACCCCCTGTTCCGCGCCTTCATCGCTGCCGCGCTCGAGGAGCGCGCGCGCAAATCCGAAAGGGACGTCGAAACCGAAACGCTTGCCAGCCGATAGGTCGCGGCGGTCGTGCCGGCTGTCAGTCGCGCTAAACTGCAAGCTTGCGTATCACGGAAAAACTCGGCATCGGCGAAGGCGCGCCGCTCACGCTGATCGCGGGACCGTGCGTGATCGAAAGCGCGGATCACGTGCACTTTCTCGCGCGCGAGATTGCCAAAATCGCGGGTCCGTTCATTTTCAAAGCTTCTTTCGATAAAGCCAACCGGTCGAGCGTGGATTCCTACCGCGGGCCGGGACTCAAAGAAGGTCTGCGAATTCTCAGGTCCGTGCGCGACGCGGGGTTCATCGTGCTCACCGATATTCACGAACCGGCGCAAGCCGCGCCCGCGGCCGAAGCCGTCGATATTCTGCAAATCCCCGCGTTCTTGTGCCGCCAGACGGATCTGCTTGTCGAGGCCGGGCGCACCGGCCGCGTGGTGAACATCAAAAAGGGCCAGTTCGTCGCGCCGCACGATATTCGCCTGGCCGCGGAAAAGGTCGCATCTACGGGTAACCAGCGCATTCTGCTGACCGAGCGCGGGAGTTCGTTCGGCTACAACAATCTGGTCGTCGATATGCGCGGTCTCGCGGTCATGCGTACGTTCGGATACCCTGTGGTCTTCGACGCGACGCACAGCGTGCAGCTCCCCGGCGCGGCGGGAACGGCGTCGGGAGGCCAGCCCGAATTCATCGAGCCGCTCTCGCGCGCCGCGGTGGGCGCGGGCGTAGACGCAGTTTTCATGGAAGTGCACGAGGCTCCCGAGCGCGCGCTTTCGGACGGCGCAAACGCGCTGCGTCTCGACCGGCTGGATGCGTTGTGGCGGAGATTACAGAAAATCCACGCCGCCGTCGAGGATTAAGAACCCGTTGCGAGCATCCTTACGATCTGCTCCCGAGCCTTATCCGTCATCTCATGCCGGTCGCGTAAACTTAAACCCTCCGTCGGCATCGGATCGGCGATGCAAACGGTTACCCGCGCTCGATGAAACGTCGCTTCGCCCATCGCCAGCACGTTTCGCGTTCCCACCAGCGCCAGCGGCACGATCTCTACGCCGGCCTTGATCGCGACGTAGGCCGCGCCTTCTTTAAACGGCTGCAAAATTCCGGTAATCGATCGGCCGCCCTCGGGAAAAATCAGCACGGAGATCCCCAGCTTCCGGATCACCTCCGCGCCCAGCGTCAATGCCCTTATCGATTTGCGCGGATCGTCGAGCACCACCGGGATATGCCCCGCGCGCTCCAGGTGCGTCCCTAGGAATGGAATCTGAAACAGCCCGCTTTTCGCCATAAAACGGAAATTCACCGGAATGTTCGCGAGCACCACGGGCGTGTCCATGTAGCTCAAATGATTCGAGACGAAAACGTAGGGCCTTCCCGGGCGGATTTTTTCGAGTCCCTCGACTTTCACTTGCACGCCCGCGATCTTTAACAGAGACCGGGCCCACAGCCGCGCCATCGCGGTCTGGATCGTCCCGTGTTTTTCAAAAAACGACGCGATGACGCTGATGGTCGCGCACACGATCGTCGAGAGAATGATCAGCGGATCGACGAAAATCAAGGTCCACAGGAGTGCGCTCGTCACGGCCGGCACGCCCGCAGTTTCGGACCGAGCTCGGACGGCAGCAACGCATACGCCGCTTCAATCCATTCGCACAAAAGGCGCCGCGTGTCGCGCGGATCGATGATCTCTTCGATCCCGAACGCTTCCGCCGTCCGCAGCGGCGACCGGAAACGATTCAGCGCGTTCTCGATCTCGCGGCGCCGCGCGTCCGGGTCGGGCGAGGATTCGATATCGCGCTTGTACGCCGCCTGCACGCCGCCTTCAATCGGCAGAGATCCCCAGTCGCCCGAGGGCCAGGCGTAGCGCAGATTCAACCCCTGCGCGTTGCCGTGCCCCGCCCCGGCGACGCCGTAGCAGCGGCGAATTAAAATTGAGACCCACGGCGTGGTCGCCTGGTACACCGCGACCAGCGCGCGCGCGCCGGCGCGCACCGTCCCCGCGCGCTCCGCCACGCTCCCGATCAGGAATCCCGGATTATCGACGAAATTCACCACCGGAATGTGAAACGTGTCGCACATATCCACCAGGCGAATCATTTTGTCGCACGCGGGTGCGTTGGGCGCGCCGCCGCCCTGCCGCGGATCGTTCGCCATCACGCCGACGGGAAATCCGTTCAGCCGCGCCAGGCCGCCCACCACCGGGCGTCCATAATAAAATCCGATTTCGAAAAACGACTCGCGATCGAAGATGAGCTTCAGAATCCGGCGAACGTCGTAGCTGCGGCGCCGGTCGCGCGGGATAATCGAAATCAGCTCCTCCTCGCGGCGCGCCGGATCGTCCGCACAGGCGCAACGCGGCGGGATCTGCCAGACGCTTTGAGGCAGATACGCAAGGAACTGGCGAATCATGGCGAAGGCTTCCTCTTCGGATTCGGCTTCGTTATCGACCGCGCCGCTTCCGCGTGTGTGAATCTCGTAGCCGCCCAGCTGCTCTTTTGAAACCTTTTCGCCTACGCCGCGCTCGACCACCGGAGGTCCCGCGACAAAAAGCTGGCTCGATCCGCGCACCATCACCGAGAAATGCGAAGTGACCACGCGCACCGCGCCCAGCCCCGCCACCGGTCCCAGACACGCGGCGATCACCGGCACTTCGCCAAGCATCGCCGTGATGGTATCCCAGGCCGGATTCGCAGGCACATACGTTCGCCCAATCTGCTCGATCGTCTTGACGCTTCCGCCGCCGCCGGTTCCATCCACCAGACGGATCATGGGAATGCGCAGCCCGCGCGCGAGCTTTTCGCCGTGTCCCATCTTGTTGCCGATAGCCGCATCGGCCGCGCCGCCGCGCACGGTGAAATCGTCGCCGCCCACAACCACCGGCCGGCCATCTACCAGGCCGCTCCCGGTGACGAAATTCGAAGGCGTGAACGCGGTCAGATTGCCCGCGCCATCGTACTTCGCCTGTCCGGCCAGCGCGCCCGCTTCATGAAACGATCCGGGATCGAGCAGCTTGTCGATGCGCTCGCGAACGGTCAGTCGTCCCGCGGCGTGCTGCCGTTCGATGTTCGCCGCGCCGCCCATTTGCCGCGCGAGCTCCTCGCGCCGGCGGATCTCGTCTAGTTCCGGTTGCCAGCTCAAGGATCAAGGATAAAGGATCGGGGAGGGCGATGCGGCGGCTTACAGGACGGCCCGCAGCGAACCGTTGATGCGCGCCGCGTCCGATCGCTGAGGCGTCACCACCAGCGCGGCGAGGGCCGGCATTTCGAGACCGGCCACCCACTCACTGCCCGCCCGCAAAATGCGCGTGGTGCTGGCTTCGCCCTGATCCGCGCGGCGCAAGAATACGGAGAACTCATGCGAATCGTCGTTGTACACCAGGTGCAAAAAAATGCGCCCGTTCAAGCGGCATAGCCTGGCGCGCGCTATGCGATACCCGGCGCGAGCGACCGCGTCGATGGCCGATTTTGGGACTCCCTGCCGCGCCGCGAGCGCCGCAATTTCCTGCTCGCCGGAAATCCAGTGGCGCGCTTTACCCTGGACGACCTCGTCCTCGTGATCCTGCACAGCGTCAATATAAAGCGGGTCCGCCGCCCGGCGCATCGTGAGGCTTATGCCGATCGCAGCGATCAGCACGGCGGCGATGGCGCCGAGCGCGGCGCGGCGCAGCACCAACCCTCGCCGGATTCGTCCCCGAACGCGGCTCTCTAGCCCTGACGCGTCGATCGCTTCGGCCAGGATGCCGCGGCGCAGCAGCATGTCGAGTTGGTGATCGCGCGCGCACGCCTGACAATCCCGAAGATGATCGGCCATCGCCGCGGCCTGGGCGGAATCGAGCTCACCGGAAAGATAGCGCGGCCGCACATCCGTCACTTCGTTGCAGTTCATGCGGAGCTCCTCAAGGCGCACGTTTCCAGGCGCGCTCGCAGCGCCTCGCGCGCGCGGCTCAATCGCGACATCACGGTGCCCAGCGGAATGTTTAAAATCTCCGCCATTTCGCGGCACGTGAAGCCCTCTACCGCGCCCAGCAGCAGCACCGAGCGATGCTCCTCGGCAAGCGAATCGAGCGCTTCCGCCATCTCGGCGCGCTCCTGCGCCGCCGGATTTTCTGCGATGTCGCGCATTTCGGCGAGGACCAGCGCGCCCCCGCGATTTTTTCGTCCTTGCGCATAATGCGCGTTGAACATGATGCGGAAAAGCCACGCACGGGCGTTGGTTCCCGCCCGAAACTGATGGAATCCGCGCCAGGCGAGCAGCATGGTTTCCTGCACCAGGTCCTCGGCGCGCGCGGATTCCGAAGTCAGCCGCCGCGCCACCCGAAGCAGGCTGCGCGCGTGCGGCATGGCGACACGCTCGAATTCGTCCTGCTTAGACGTCACTCGCTCGATTTTACTCGCTTGCGCTCTTTTCGAGTTGGGCCAGCGCCTCCAGCACCTGCCCGCTGTGCGGCTCCGGATTCACGTTGACGTACACCTTGCGAATCACGCCCTTGGGATCGATCAGGAACGTGTTGCGGTTGGCCAGTTCCATTTTTCCGTAGCTGCGCAGCGAGCCGTATTTGGTCACCACTTCTTTATGATCGTCGGCGAGCAGCTTGAAGGTCAGGCTGTCCTTGGCGCACCACTGCTGGTGCGATTCGACCGTATCGACGCTGACGCCCAGAATCACCGCGCCGCGCGCGTCGTATTTGGTAAGGTCGCGCTGGAAATTGTGCGCCTCGATGGTGCAGCCGGGCGTCTGGTCCTTGGGATAAAAATACAGCACCACCCATTTGCCCTGGTAGTCGTGCAGGCTCACCGGCGTGCCGTCCTGCGATTTCAAAGTGAAATCGGGAGCCTTGCTGCCCTCGGCCGGCACGTCCGCCGCAGCGGCGATCAGCGTGGATGCGATTAGGAGAGTGAGTGTTCTCATGGAAAATGTTCCCTTCCCTAAGCTTAAATGCCGGAGCGGGTCGAATTCATCCGCATCACAGCGGAATTGCGTCAAGCGTAGGAACACGTCACCGTTTGAGCTTCGTCATTTCCGCTATTACAACGCCGCCAGGCGGTCGCTGGTTCGCCGGGCGAACAAGGGCATACCGAGATTCTCGTACAGCGCTAACGCCTCGCTCAGCAGAACGCGCGCCTGATTCACGCCGCTCGCTCCGCCCTTATCGAGAAGCATTTCGGCGTACCAGGCTTTCGCCCCAGCCAGAGGCAGGCGATAGCCGAGCGCATCAGCCTGTTCGATCGCGGCCTGGTGGTGCTCTTCGGCGCGAGTCCAGTCGCCCCCGCAGGCGGCCGCGATTCCGGCGCAGGTGCGCGTCATGTCGTGAGTACAGACCGCGCCCAGCGCGGCCACCTGTTCGGCGGCTTGCTGGAACGACGCCGCCTCGCCGCGCCGGCCGAGCATCGCGAATCCTTCAACCACACGCACCAGCGCCATGCATGCCCCGATGCCCGGCTGATGGCCGGGTTGCGGCAGTCGCGGCAGGACGGCGCGCAAAGCTTCGAAAGCTCCCGGCGCGCCCGTGAGCGCCGCCGCCCACGCGCTGACCGCTGCCGCGTTTCCGTCCCATGCAGACACCGCGGCCGGATGCATGGCGCGCTCAAAATGCGGCTTGGCCTCGGTCAATGAGCCACCCAAAAAGGCGAGATTCGCCAGCGCCAGCTCGTTCTGAAATCCGAAGACGCACTGAAAAGAGTTGCCCAGATCGAGAGCTTCGTGAGCCTGTGCCGCCGCTCTGGCGAAATCGCCGCGTGCGGTGTGCAGATGCACCAATCCGATCATGCAGGCCCATTTGCTGTACAGATGCGCGACTCGTTCGGAGCGGCGGATGGTCTCCTCGGCCACCGGCTCGGCCCTTTCGGGATGGCCGAAAAAAACCGCCTCGAAGATTCGGACGTATTCGGCGTCCACCTGGCCCCATAGATCGCCGGCGGCTTCGAAGGCGCGCGCGGCGCGCTCGGCCGCCGTGGCGGCCAGGTCGAGCCGGAAGGCGTGATACAGCGTGTGCGCCTCGCAGGAGTAAACGAACCCGGTGGTTCGCACATCCTCGGGCTCGCCAATCTGCTCGGCGGCGTCCAGTTCGCGCATGGCCGTGTCGAGATCGCCGCCGACTCCCGCGCATCCGGCGCTAAGGCTCAGGATCGAGCGGCGTAGAGGGCCGTATTCGGAGCCGAGCCGATCGAGCGCGCGGCGCAGAATCGAGCGCGCCAGCACCACATCGAGCGCCCAGCCGTGGATATAACCGAGCTGGATGCTGGTGAGCGCGAACTGGACGTTATCGCCCGCGGCATCGAACAGCGCGAGCGCGCATTGATAGGCTTCCACCGCTTCCGGGAAACGGCCGAGGCTGCGCAGGGAGGCCGCGCGAGCCGTCTGCAGTTCGCCGAGGCTGCCCGGCTCGGCGGCGCCGACCAGCGTCAGCGCATTGTCGATGTGCGCCAGAGCTTCGGAATGCGCGGCGGCCATCGACGCTTGCGCGGCGGCGCGCTTCAGGTATGTCACGGTGGTCTGCGGGTCGGCGTAGGCTCCCGCCTGAAACAGATGATGCGCCAGCGCGGAAACGTGCGGGTCAAGATCCGCGGCGAAGACTTTTTCGACCGATTGGGCGATGCGCGCGTGCAGGCGCTGGCGCCGCGCGAGCGTTAAAGTTTCGGCTAGCGTCTGGCGGACAAGTTCGTGCACGAAGCGGTACCGCGGTTCGCGGCCGGGCTCGCCGGCCACCAGCTGCACCCGTTCGGCCTGCTCGACTGCCTCGAGCGCCGCGTCGGGATGCGTTTCCTCCATCTGCTCGAGGAGCCGCAGACTGAACGTCCGGCCCAGCACCGCCGCGGTGGTGAGAACCCGGCGCGTATCCCCGCTGAGCCGGCCCAGGCGCCGCTCGATCACCAGGCGGATGGTCTCCGGGACCTGAAGTGAACCGGCGCGCGGGTCCGATCGCCACTCGCCGTCCGCGTCGAAGAGCTCCTGTTCTTCGGTCAGGTGGCGGAAAACTTCCTCGACGAAAAACGGATTGCCCTCGGTTTGTTCAAAGAAAATCGCGGCCAGCGCGGGCGGCGCGGGTTTTCCGCCCAGCGCGCGGAGCATCTCGCCCACATCGTCGACGCGCAGCCGCCGCAGCAAAATTCGCGTCGCCCGTTTCAGGCGCGTCAAACGTTCGAGCGTTTTGAAAAAGGGGCGCGAAACGTCCACCTCCGCGTCGCGATACGTGGCGATCATCAGCTTCGCGGTGTTCTCCGCGGTCTGCGCGGTGTGCTCGAATAATGCCAGCGTGGCTTCGTCGGCCCAGTGCAGGTCCTCGAAGATCTGCACGATGGGAGTCATGCCCGCGGCGCGGTCGGCGAAATCGCGGTAGGCGTTAAACAGAAAGCGGCGCTGTTGTTCCGGCGGCAGCTCGACCGCAGGCGGGATATCGGAGTACATCCGGCGCAGCGCCGGCATCAGCCGCGCAATTTCGGACGCCGAGTCGCCCACGGCGTCGCGAAACGCGGCGGGCGGCGTCGAGCGCGCGCCGTATTCGAGCATCTCGATAAACGGAACGTATGGCGGCGCGCCTTCAAGATCGTAGCAGTGGCCGGTGACAGCCAGCGCTCCGCGCCTGCCGGCTTCGTAAGCGATGGCGCGGGCCAGGTGCGTTTTTCCGATGCCCGGCTCGCCGCCGATCAGCACCACCGATCCGCGGCCCGCCATGGCTTCGCCCAATCGCCGCACCAGCTCGTCGCGCTCCCGCTCGCGGCCGATCAGGATGATCTTGCCGGCGGGCGTCTCGTCGGGTTCGTGGATTCCGGCCAAAGGTTGCGCGTTCAGGCGGCGCATGTCGTCCAGGGCTTCGCGAAACGACGCGTAGCGGCCGGCGGGCTGCTTGGCGAGGAGCCGCCGGAGAAATACGGCGAGGCCCGGTGGAAGTCCGCCTTCCTCGGCGGACAAAGCCGGCGGATCGCGTAAGATCGCGGCGATGGTGTCGCTGTTCGCTACGCCGCGGAAGGGATGCCGGCCGGTCAGCATTTCCGCCAGGCAGACGCCGAAGGAAAACAGATCGGAGCGCACATCCAGCGGCTCGCCGCGCACCTGCTCGGGTGACATGTAGTCGAGCGTGCCCACCATGACTCCCTGGCCCGTCAACGGCGCAGCAATGGTGATCGTCTCTCCGCCCGCCGGCGCCTCCTCCGCTTGGAGACGCAGCGCCAGCCCGAAGTCCATCACCTTTACGTGACCCTGGCTGGTCAGCATGATGTTGGCCGGCTTGAGATCGCGATGCAGCAGGTGCTGCTCGTGCGCGCTTTCGAGAGCTTCGGCGATCTCCACGGCGATACGCAACGCATCGGCTTGAGGAAGGGGGCCGGCAGCCAGTCGCTGACGAAGAGTTTCGCCGGAGACGTACTCCATCACGATAAAAAGAGCGTCGTCCTGTTCGGCGATCTCGTAGACTTTGCAGATGAACGGATGGTCGAGGGCGGCGGCGGCCAGCGCTTCGCGGCGTAAACGCTCGCGGGCTACCGGATCGGAGGACAGGTGCACCGGCAGAAGCTTGATCGCGACCCGGCGGTCCAGGCGCGGATCGTGCGCCAGGTACACTTCCCCCATACCGCCCCGGCCGAGCGGAGACAGAACCTCGTATCGTCCCAGCGTCCGCCCGGAAAACGACTCCGCACCGGGCGCCGCGCCGGGCCCTACCACTTCTGTTTCATCGCCAGCGCTCGAATCCGGCTTGCGTCCAGGGTGCATATTCTGATCGGCGTCCGCTTGTGTGGGCCAGCATAGCACGAAGAGCGAACTCTGCGGTCCGTTTGACTGCTTCCGCGCGGGAGGAGTACTCTGTTCAAGATATCGCGCGCGAGGCGTGCAGGCCCGTCCGCGAAGGTCTTCTGAACATGATCATTGATTCGTCGCGCCGAAAACTGGCGGAGGTTTGGACCGCCGTCAGGCGCTTCCTGACGCAGATCGTCGGGCGCAGCCGCATCTGGGCCATCCTGCGCGGCGTGATCCGCGGCTACCACGCGCGGCTTTCCGAATCGCTCGGATGGGTGATCGGCGGAATTCGTGCGGGAAGCGCTTATCTTGAAAAAGAACTCCGGGATTTCTTCAGCTGGCCCATCCGGAAACTGTGCCTGGCTTTGCTGCCGGTGATCGCTGTGGTGGCCGTCGTCAGCCTGGCGGTGGTGTGGTACTTGCTTTACGTACCCAGTTCGCAGGTCGGCGCGCGTCCTCCGCTGGATCAGGTGGTGTACCTCGATCAGGGCTGGGGTCCGGCGGCATCGTCGTCAAGCCGGCAGTTGTATTACTACACTCCGCAGGGCACCTCGATGCTGGGCATCGGGTTGCGGTATTCGTGGCTCGTGAACCTCGAGCAGTTGCGCTCACCGCAGAGGTTCATCGACCCCGACCATATGCGCGCCATGGGTTTCGTGGTCGACGCTTATCCCACCGACAAGAATCCGGACCAGCTTCCGGTTGGGTTCACCAGGCACTACGACGCCGAGGCGCGCGACGACGTTCTCGATATCACCTGCGCCGCCTGTCATACCGGAGAGTTGCGCGTGGACGTTCACGGCAAGCAGGTGGGGATCCGGATCGACGGCGGCCAGGCGATGCACGCCATCACCTCCACGCGGCTGGGGCAGTTCGCTCCCACGCTGATCGCGGCCATGGGAGCGACGCTTTTGAACCCGCTCCGCTTCAATCGCTTCGCCGGACGAGTTCTCGGGGCGCGATATCCCGGCGGGAGCGTGCCGTTGTGGTTTGACATGGCCGGCGTATGGCTTCAGTTCCTCAAGACCGGGTTTCGCGATCGCTGGTACAACCTCTATCCGGTGGAGGAAGGCTTCGGACGCACGGACGCGATCGCGCGCATTTCGAACCAGGTCTTCGGAACCGAACTCGATCCCAAGAATTACTACGTGGGCAACGCTCCGGTCAGCTATCCCGCGCTGTGGGACGCGCCGCGCTTCGATTGGGTGCAATATTCAGCTTCGGTGTCGCAGCCGATGGCGCGGAACCTGGGCGAATCCCTGGGGGTGGGCGCGCGCGTGAGCCTGGTGAACCAGGAGGGCCAGCCGGTGCCCGCCAGTCAACAGTTCGTGAGCACCGCCATGATTCCCAACTTACATGTGATCGAGCACACATTGCGCGCGCTCCAGCCGCCCAAATGGCCCGAGGAACTGCTCGGAAAAATCGATCCGCAAAAGCGCGATCGCGGGAAGGCGCTGTACCAGCAACACTGCGCGATGTGCCACCAGCCGTGCCTGGTGACTCCGCAGGATATGGCAGTCGAGCGCCCGGGCGACCAGGCAGACGGATACACGCTCTGGCAAATTAACCAGATTCCGGCGGATATGGTGGGGACCGATCCGCTCGCCGCGCTGAACTTCGTAAACGTCCGCCTCGACCTGAGCATGGCGGGAATCGACCGCGCCCAGTTGATCGCCGGCATCAAAACGATTCTGGACGAGCAGCGCAATCGCACCGTGAAGGCGTACCACTTGAACGCCACGCAGGCGGCCGGTCTTGAATGCGCCGAGAAACAGGAGCTCGACGCCGTGAATCTCAAGAGCGCCAGCATCGGTGAGGCGCTGCATTACCTCGATATCATGCTGGCCAAGCGCGCCTATATTGCGCTCGGCCTGACGCCCGAACAGCAGCAGGATTTCAACGGCGGAGGGGCCCTCGACGTGCCGCAGGTGATTTTTCAGTATCGCGCCCGGCCGCTCGGCGGCGTGTGGGCCACTCCGCCGTATCTGCACAACGGATCGGTTCCGTCTTTGTATGAGATGCTGATTCCGGCGAGCGAGCGCACCAAGAAATTCTTCGTCTCCAGCCAGACGGATTACGATCCTCAGCGGGTGGGCCTGGCAGTCTCGCCGGCCGCGACCAAGGGTTTCTGGCTGGATACCGGGATTCCCGGCAATCAGAACATCGGCCACGAATTCCGAGCCGGATATTCGGGCCGGCCGGAGCATGGTGTCATCGGCCCGGAACTTACCGACCAGGAGCGCTGGGATATTATCGAGTACCTCAAAGTTCACGAGGATCATCCGGTCCAGTGCGCGGCCCAGCCGCTGCCGCCGCCGCCGGTCGGCTGCCCTCACTAAGCGGCCATAATAAGATGACTATATTCGCCAAGATTCGCGTGCTCGCAGGACTGGCGCTGGTGTTCGCCCTGCTGGCGCTGATCGTAACTTCCTACCAGAGCCCGCCTCACATCGCCGTGGGCGAAGGAATCGCGCCGGACGAAACCGCCACCCTGACCCAGATCGTCGATTCCGGCCTGGACATGGTGGACGCCACCCGCGCCCAGCAAGGCGATGGAATGTATCGCCGCGACGCGCACGCCAAAACCGACGGCTGCGCGCGCGCGACGTTCAGCGTTTATCCCAGCACTGATTTCAGAATCCGCCACGGTCTGTTCCGGGACGCCAAACAATATCTTGCCTGGATCCGCTATTCCAACAGCAACACCGCCATCCAGAACGACTGGATTCCCGACGCGCGAGGCATGGCCATCAAGGTCCTCGGCGTCGCCGGCGAGAAGCTTCTCGATGGCGAGCAGGACGATCACACGCAGGATTTCATCATGGTGAACAATCCCGTCTTCGTGGTGCCCGACGTGAAGGAATACGCCGCGCTGGTCCGCTACATGGGACAGGACAACCTGACGGGATTTTATTTCCCGAGCCTCGATCCGGGCGCCTGGAGGCTGCGCGAGCTGCGGCTGAGCATGGCGATCCTCAAATTTCCGCGCAACCTGCTCGCCGACCGGTTCTACAGCCTGATCCCGTACCGCCTGGGCACGGCGAATTACGTAAAGTACAGCGCCAAGGCGGCGCCGTGTTCGCCCGGAGGACACTTGCCGTCATCGCTCGTCGGATTTGGCCGCGACGCGTTGCGAACCAGCCTGACCGACCAGCTCAAGCGGCCCGGCGCCAGATTCTGTTACGACTTCATGGTGCAGTTCCAGGCGCCGGACGCCTACATGCCCGTGGAAGATGCGACCATCGAATGGAGCGAGCGGCAATCCCCGTTCATTCCCGTCGCCCGCATCGAGATCGGCCCGCAGGATGTGAACGCGGCCATCGACAACCATTTCTGCGAAAACCTCTCGATGTCGCCGTGGCACAGTCTGCCGGAACACCAGCCGGTCGGCGGCCTGAATCGCATCCGGCGCCTGGTGTATCAGCAAATTTCCCGCTTCCGGCGATGCAAGAACGGTTTTGGATACGGAGAACCCCTCGACGACGGCTCGATGAAGTTCGACAGCCCGGTGTGCAACCCGCATGAGCCGGTGCCGGCGATCGGCAGCAACCCCGCGCCCTCCGGGCACTGATCGGTTGCTTGTTATGCACCAGTCAATTATCGTGCTCTCTGGCCTCTCATCCATGGCTGGTTCGAGAGTAAGGCGCAGGCATGGCAGGCAGTGACTAAGTCACGCCCTTTTTGCGATGGGGAGAGACACTTCGGCTAATAGGAAGAAATTCGATTGTGACTCGCGCTCGCAATCTGTACATCCTCGGGCACAAGCTATCCTCGACGGAGGCATGCTATTGAGAAGCCTTCCGGCGCTGGCAATCCGATTTCGGCGATTGAAGAGATGCGTACAAAGTGTTACCATCCATTCGTGCCGACCGAACAGATTGTAGCTTTGCTTATCGCCGAACGCGATCGCATCACTCTAGCGATCGAGGCATTAAAGGGACCAGCGCGCCGCGGCCGTCCGTCGGCTCCCGCGCGGAGCAAGCCTGCCGGCGCCGCTCCGGCCGCACCTGCGGCCAGGAAGAAGCGCAAAATCAGCGCCGCGGGCCGGAAGGCGATGGCGGCTGCGGCGAAGCGCCGGTGGGCAGCAGCTAAGGCGGCGAAGTCTGCACCGGCTGCCAAGAAAAGCGCGGGAGCCAAGACGGCGTGATTACGGCAAGCTCGAATCGCGGTCAGTTGGTCTGAATCCAGCCGCTGGTATTGCGCTTGGGGACGGCGCCCACCGGGATTTTCGCCACCACTTCCATGGTCTTCAGGTCGATCACGTCGGTGGTGTCGCTGCCCGCACAGCCGACGTACATACTGTTGCCGTCTGGGGGAATCGTCAGCCACTCCGGATGCGACTCGACCGGAACGATCTTCACCAGCGAATAGTCGGAAAGCGCATAAGCGGCGGCGTAGTTGTAGTATTTGCTGGTGGTCCAGACCATTTTGCCGTCGCGCGTGATCACCAGCCCGTGCGCCGGCGCGCCCTGAATGCCGTCCACCTCGCGTTCCTGCCCCGCGATGTCCGGCATGGTCACGCGGCGGATTTCCTTGCGCGTGGCGAAATCGGCCACCACGAATCCGTGGAAGTTGGATAGCTGAAAAATCATCTCTTTGGTCGAGCCATCCGGATTCGCCGTGAACGTCATGGGGCGGATTCCGGCCGTTTCTTTCCAGAACCACGCGATCGTGTCGGTGGCCGTATCGATCGCGGTTATCACCCCGGTTACCACGGAGCCCGAAACGGCGAACTTGCTGTCGGGCGTCACGTAGACGTTGTGGATGGCGCCTTGTACCGGAATCGACTTGATATTGGTGAGCGTCGCGGTATCGATCACATCCACCGCTCCCGGCTGCTGCGCGATTCCGACGTACACTTTGCGGCCATCTTTGGTCACCGCCAGATTATTCGGCCGTCCGCTTAAAGGAACCTTCTTGACGACTTTGAGCGTCTTTGAGTCGACCACATCCATGGTGCGCGTCGGCTCTTCGGTGATGTAGATTCTCGATCCATCCGGAGCAATCACCGTTCCGTGCGACACATCGATACCCTCGATGATCCCAACCACTTTATTGGTCGCAGGATCGATAACATGCACGTTGTCGCCCGCCGAATTGGTCTGAATGACGCGGACCGACTCAGCGGCCGTCAGCGGGAGTGCCAAAGCCAGCGCTGCCGCGATGACCACGTTTCGTTTGTTTGCGTTCATTGGGATGCTCCTTATTTCTTTCCCTGGACCCACGCGGCGATGGTCTGCCACTCCGGGTTGTCGCGCGATGCCCAGAATTTCCCTCCGGTGTGGCTCGGGTCGCCTCCAGCCTTCACGGCGAGCGGATGCAACAGAAGCCGGCTGGTCGCGGGGTCGCCTGGCGTCACCAACGCGGAGA
>JASHWA010000247.1 GCA_030044325.1 Bryobacteraceae bacterium | reverse complement strand
ATGCTGATCTCCGGCGATTGGGTGGTGACGCTGCACCCAACCCCGTTCGCGGTCCTCGACGCGCTGCGCGAGCGTGTGCGCGAATACGGCCCGCAACGCATAGAAGCGCTCACCGGAATCGCGCGCGAAGAAATCGTCCGGCTTGCGCGCGACTACGCCACCACGCGTCCGGCCGTGATCCGCGCGAATTACGGAATCCAGCGCAGCGAGCGTGGAGGCAACGCGATTCGCGCGATTGCGGCGCTTCCGGCGCTCACCGGATCGTGGCGCGAAATCGGCGGAGGCCTGCAGCTTTCGACCTCGGGCGCGTTCCAGTTCAGCCGCGCCGCGCTCGAAATGCCGGAGTTGCAAAAACGATCTGCGCTCGGCCGCCAGGCGCGTATCGTTAATATGACGGAGCTCGGCAAAGCGCTCATGGATGTGGACGACCCGCCGGTGAAGGCGCTGGTGGTTTACAATTCCAACCCCGCGGCGATCGCGCCGAATCAGAACAAGGTGCTCGCCGGGCTGCGGCGCAACGATCTTTTCACGGTGGTGCTCGAACAATTTCAGACCGACACCGCGGATTACGCCGATATTCTGCTTCCTGCGACCACGTTTTTGGAACACACCGACGTTTATCTCGCTTACGGGCACTATCATCTCCAGCTCGCGCGGCCGGCCCTCGCGGCGCCGGGCGAGGCTCGGTCGAATGTCCAGGTTTTTCGCGCGCTCGCCGAGCGCATGGGATTCGACGACCCCTGTTTCCGCGAATCGGAAGACGATATGATTCGCGGAATGCTCGCATCGGGCCATCCGTTTTTGGAAGGAATCACGCTCGAACGGCTGGAGCGCGAGCGTTCCGTGCGGCTCAACCTTCCCGCGCCATTTCTGCCGTTCGCAGAAGGCGGGTTCGAGACGCCCTCGGGGAAATGCGAGCTGGGCGATTTCGAGTATTCCCCGCCGCTCGAATCGCGCTTCGGCGATCGTGCGTTGCGCGCGCGCTTTCCCCTGGAGCTGGTTTCATCCAAGAACGACGACAGTATGAATTCGACGTTCGGAAATCGTCCCGGCGTGGACCGGCAGACCGCGGTGCTGCAGATGGCTGCGCCTGACGCCGAAACGCGTGGGATTCGCGCCGGCGACCGGGTGCGCGCCTTCAACGATCGCGGCTCGATTCTGGCGATCGCCGAGGTCGATGGGATCGTGCCGGAAGGAGTGGTGCGCATCCCCGCGGTGCGCTGGAACAAATTCGCGGAGAATCGCGCGGGCGTCAACACGCTCACTTCGGACCGGCTCACCGATATCGGCGGAGGTCCTGTGTTTTATAGCTGCCTGGTCGAGGTCGAACGATGCGGAGATTAGCGGCCGCGTTGGCTGCGGTGCTCATTCTCACTTCGGGCTGCCGCATTCGCAAGCACAGGCCGCAGGGAACGGCTTCTTCGGAAAATTCACTGGTGAGCGTGGTGAACGTGGCCGATCCGCGGGCCGCGGTGCAGCTCACGCGGGGATTTTACGATCTTGAAAACGATAGCTGGCGCTGGACCGCGAAAAGTTTCACCGTGACGCTGCGTCCTCCGGCGAACTCATCGAGCGGGGGCGCGAAGCTCGAATTGAACTTCACCATTCCCGACGTAATCTTCAATCGCGTGGGGCCGATGAGCATGGACGCGCGCATCAACGGGCTCGATCTGGGCGCCGAGACCTATTCTAAGGCGGGCGATTGCACCTATTCGCGCGACGTTCCCGCGGCCGCGCTTTCGGGCGATGCCGTCGGCATCGATTTTCACGTCGATAAAGGGTTGCCGCCCAGCGCCCGGGACACGCGCGAGCTCGCCGTGATCGTCACCACGGTGGGATTGATTCCGAAATGACCCGCCCGCGCCGGAATGGCGCCGGCCCCGCTTTTTGCGCCCTCTTTCGAGCCGCTAAAGCGCCGCTGAAAATCAGTTGACCATCCAGGCAGGCGAGGTCGGGTGCTCCTGCGCGGTAAAATAGGTCGCCAGCCCGAGGTTCTTGTAAACCATCCCCGCGACGCCGGATGCCGCGGGCCCGCTATCGGAGCCGCCGCCCGTCAGCAGAACCACCACCACCAGCTTGTTCCTGCCGACTTCGGCGAACGATCCGAACCAGCCGAGATGCGTCGGCGTCCGCGCGTCCGTGCAGGTTCCCGTTTTTCCGTAAATGGGTTCGTTGGGATCGAAACCGATGCGCCGCGCCGTCCCGTATTCCACCGCGCCCATCATGCCCGGCTTGATGTCGGGAATCACCTGGTCGATGTCCAGGCGGCGCTTGACCCGCGGAATCATGGCCTGCGCGCCCGCCTGCGTTTTGGGATATTGCAGATAGTACAGCGTGCCGCCGTTGGCGATCGCGCCCATCAGCGCGGCGAATTCCAGGGGCGTCAGCGCGATTCCGTCGCCGAAACTGGTCATCATCCCGACTCCGCTGCGCGGCGTCGTCGAGGTAAGCCATCCGGCGCGCTCGCCGTCGATATTCAGGCCGGCTTTTTCGCCCAATCCGAACAGGCTCGCGTAGTAGTGCACGCGCTCGAAACCGAGGCGCTCGCCCAAGTTCGCGAAATATTGATTGTTCGACCGGGCCAGCGCGGTCGTCATGTCGAAAGTCGTCCGCCCGTACACCCGGATCAGCGTCTGCCGCTCCACCACCCCTTCACTGAGCGCCGCCAGGGCGACCGGAATCTTCACGGTCGAGCACGGCTGGTAGCCGTCCTGGAGTGCCAGCTTCTGATTCACGATGGTCAGCACGCGCCCGGTGGTCGGATCGCTGACCACCACCGAGCCGTTCAGCGGTCCCAGCGCCTCGACCGCCGCGCGCCGCACTGTCAGGTCGTCGCCATCGATGTAGTCGCCGTCGGTCGAATCGGCGTAGGTCGGCACGCGCCAGGCGCCGCTCGGCCGCCTGGCTTTCATGCGCTTGGCAACCAGTCGCATCGTGGCTGAGCTTCGAACGGAGGAACTCCGAGCCGCCGAACTTCGCACCGACGGCGCCACTTTCGCCGCTGCGGTTCTCGCTGCCATGCTGTGATGAATGCTCTTCTTTTTCTTTTTGACCGGGGTCGCGGCGCTGAGATTCAGGGTCCAGGCGAATGCAAATAATAAGGTCAGGAGTGCGAAGCGGAACAGGTTGAACTTCCACGTTTTGCGAGGCAAAGCTTCTCCCTATGCACTAACTCTGTTCTCAAACACAGGCTTTGTACATTGTGCAGGAATTCCTGGTACCACGTCAAGATGGTACTTGAAACCTTTCAAAAGCCTTACCCCGCTTATCGGCGGAAACGCCCCGGTTCATGACCCGATCGCCCAGATCGAAAACCGCACGCCTGCGTGAAAAAGACAGCGGCGGCGCGAAACCACCCATTTTTGTGATTCACACAATCGTTATTTCATTGCATCGCTACGGAAACGTGTGTAAGCTATCCTGTGGTCTCTTAGAGGAACGTTGAGTTAGGGGAATATGGCGGGCGTCCGTTCGCGATGTCCGTTTTCATTGAGGTTGGGTCTTTGGATTGCACTACCGTTCAATCCAGCGAAAAAAAATTTGACGGAGGGTAATCAGGAAAACTATGCATACGCCCAAAGTGCGTACGGTTATGCTGTTGATTTGCGCCGCGTTGCTGCCGCTTCTTTCCTTTGCGCAGCAGGCGGGCGGCGTGGCCGGAATCTCCGGCGTGGTGAAAGACGCGTCGGGAGGTGTGGTTCCGAACGCCAAGGTAGTCATTTCAACGGTCGCGCGCGGCGTCGAGCGTACGCTCGCGACCAATGCCGCGGGCCTTTTTTCCGCGCCGGGTCTGCTGCCGGGCGCCGGATATAAGGTTGACGTGACCGCGTCCGGGTTTGCTCCTTATGAAGCGAGCGACCTCGATTTGGAGGTCGGGCAGAACCTGAGCCTGAATATCTCGCTCGCCGTCGGCCAGACGACGACATCGGTGGAGGTGAACGCCGCCGCGCAGCTCTTGGAGGACACGAAATCCGACGTCTCGCAGGTGGTGGGAACCACCGATATCGCCAACCTGCCGATTAACGGACGGCGCGTGGACTCGTTCGTGTTGAACACGGCGGGCGTCACCAACGATGCGACCTTCGGCCTGTTGACGTTCCGCGGCGTCGCCGGAAACAACGAATTCCTGCTCGACGGCAACGACAATACCGAGCAGTTTTATGACGAAAACGCCGGCCGCACGCGCATCCAGTCGCAGATTTCCGAAGACGCGGTGCAGGAGTTCCAGGTGGTTTCCACCAATTTCTCGGCCGAATACGGCCGCGCCATGGGCGGCGTGGTGAACACGGTGACCAAGAGCGGCACCAACGATATCCACGGAACCGCGTTTTATTACCTGCGCAGCACCGGCTTCGACGCGCACGACCCGTATTCCAGCTTCAACCCGACCGAGCATCGCATTCAGACCGGCGGCACCGTCGGCGGTCCCATCGTCAAAAACAAGCTGTTTTATTTCCTGAGCGCGGATATCACGCGCCGCAACTTCCCGTTCGTCGACAGCCAGGTGAAGGTCGGCTTCCTCAACGTGTCGACCGAGCAGTGGATCGGCTGCACCGCGTCGGCTGCGCAGTGCAACGCGATCAACGCCCTGCTGCCGCGCTTTTACGGACAGATCCCGCGCACCGCGGCGAACGATCTGTACTTCGGACGTATGGATTACCACCTCAACGAGAAGAACGTCTTCAGCGCCAGCTTCAATTTCCTGCGCTGGTTCTCGCCCAACGGCATCCAGACCGGCCTTTCTTCCACCACCGGCGCGGGTATCACCGGCAACGGCGACGACTCCGTTGCGGTGCGCAACGGCAAGGCCACCTGGACCTTCGTTCCCAACGGGAGCTGGGTGAATTCGTTCCGCTACGGCCTCGATACGGACCGCCAGGCGGACGGGTTCGATCAGGCCGAGCTCGGCGGCGGCCTCGGCTATCTCGACGTTGCGGTTGCCGGCGTCCAGCTGGGGCCCGCGACCTACCTGCCGCGCGTCGAGCCGCTTGAGCTGCGCAACGAGTTCGCCGACGACTTGAGCTGGGTCAAGGGAAAGCACATGATCAAGTTCGGCTTCACCTATGAGCACGTCACCGACGACGTGAACTACCTGAGCAACCGCTACGGATCGTACACCTACCCGACGGTGACCTCGTTCGCTCTGGATTATACGGGCAACACCACCGGCGCGCACGACTACTCGGCTTTCACCCAGACCTTCGGAAATCCCAAGGTGGACTATTCGCTTCAGGACATCGGCATATACCTGATGGACCAGTGGCAGGCCATGGACCGACTGACGGTCACCTTCGGCGCGCGCTATGAGTACACGTTCATGCCTCCGCCCCCGCAAGCCAATCCGCTGTACCCCCTGACCGGGGCGTCGCTGCCGTCGGGGACTCTCGATCTGTCGCCCCGCCTGGGCGTCGCCTACCGGTTAAACGACAAGACCGTCATCCGTGGCGGACTGGGCACCTTCTTCGCGCGCCAGGTCAGCGGAATTCTGGACGACGTTTACACCGGCAATGGGATCTATCAGGTCTCGGACAGCTTGAGCAACGCAACGCTGATCGCGCAGGGCCCGACCTTCCCCAACGTGCTTTCCGCGCCGCTCACCACCATCACGCAGAGCGCGTCCACGTTGGATGTCATGGCGCCGAACCTCAAAACGCCGTATTCCGAACAGGCCACCATCGCCGTCGAGCGCCAGATTACCAAGGACCAGGTGGTCACGGTATCGGGAATTTTCAGCCGCGGCGTGAATCTGTGGGGCACGCAGGATATCAACGCTCCCGCGCTCGGCGCGCCGTTTACCTATATCATCGACAACGCGTCGGGCCAGCAGGTGGGCACTTACACCACCGGCGTTTACGTCGGTGCCCGGCCGAACCCCAATTTCAACGCGATCTATGAGCAGACCAACGGCGTCAACAGTTGGTACGACGGCCTGGTGGCGACCTGGGAAAAACGCATGTCGCACGGCTTCCAGTCTTCGTTTTCCTACACCTGGTCGCATGAAATCGACGACGGCCAGGGCGCGGCGACCAATGCGATCTTCGGATTCAACGACGCGCTGTGGACCTACAACGGCAACTACTGGTTCGATAAAGGCAGCGGCCTGCTCGACCAGCGCCAGCGCTTCATCTACACCTTCGTGTGGGCGCCCACGCTGGTGCATTCCGACGGCTGGGCCGCCAAGTACCTGGCCAACAACTGGCAGCTTTCGAGCATCACCACCATCATGAGCGGCCGGCCTTCGGGCAGTGAGACCATCCATCTGAACGACACGCCGGTCACCGGGATGCTGTACAGCGCCGACGCGCTCGACGGCTTCAATGGAAACTTCCGCGTCCCGTTCCTGCCGGTCGACACGCTGTACACGCCCTGGGTCGAGCAGGAAAACTTTCGGTTGAGCAAGTTCATCCCGCTGCCGCGCGAAGGGATGCGCCTCAGCCTGAACTTTGAGGCGTTCAACATCGCCAACAACTGGTCACCCACGGCGCTCGCCTCTCAGGCCTATACGGAAGCCAAAGGCGTGCTGACTTACACGCCCACGGCCTTCGGATTCGGAACCTCCGACGGCGGCTTCCCCGATGGCACGCAGGCGCGCCGCTTGCAGGTAAGCGCGCGACTGGTTTTCTAAAAACGGGCGACTGAATACTACGCGGACCGGCTTTAAAACGCCGGTCCGTTTTTAGTGCCGTTCGCTTTCGGCTTCCTCTTCATCGGCCGCGGCTGGACCCTCCGCGAGCGCGTCGGCGATCACTTTCCGCGCTTCCGCAGCCTGCAATCGGGGCACGCGGACCTGCTCGGAGAGATTGGGAAAACGCGAGTCGCCCACCAGCACCGCCGGAATGTCGGCCGCATCCAGCAGTCCCTTGACCGTCATCGCTTCGGAATCCGATGCCGCCGTTCCCGGCGCCGAACGGAACACGGTAACCATATCGAGGTCATGCGATTCGTCCGGATTGGCGACCTCGTCTTCAAGCGGATGGGTGGCAATCAGTGTATCCGCGCGTGCGCCGTCCTCGCTTGCGACGCACACTTCCCAGGCGCCCTGGGGCACGCCCGGAGCCGAATCGTCCAGCAGCGTCGCGGGAATCCCCGCCTCACGCAGCAATTGCGCGATCGCAGTCGCGTCCTCTTCCGCGCTCGCGTCCGCGGATCGAAAAACGGTTACGGAATCCACGACTTTAAGATAGCAGTACGTAGTTGGCAGTGCGTAGTTCGCCGCCGGACACGAGCGATTGGCGATCCTCGCACGGCCCGGCGACGATCCACGAACCAACGAACCACGAACCACGAACCAACGAACCACGAACCACGAACCAGCTAAACTAAAAGCATGGAAGCGAAAGGCAATTTCGTATGGTTTGTTGCCGGCGCAGCGATTGGAGCCACCATCGCGCTGCTGTACGCGCCGCAATCCGGACGTGATACACGCCGGGTGATCA
>JASHWA010000246.1 GCA_030044325.1 Bryobacteraceae bacterium | reverse complement strand
TTACCCCTTTGCCCGCCAGACTGCGCACATCCGGGTGACAGGCAGTCAAATTCACCTCAGGAGAAACCAAATGAACAGATTAGGATTCGCGTTATTTATCGCCGCGGGCGCATGCTTTGCGGCTGACCAGGCCGTTCCGCAGATGCAGAAGGCGACCGGGGCCGTCAAAGTCGATGCCGGATTGGTCGGATCGAAAGACAAGAAACTGGTGAAACAGTTTTCCGGGACGCCGCAGATGCCCGTCCAGACCAGGACCGCAGGACCAAAGACCGCCGCCGCGATGCCGGCGCCGAATCGTCCGGACGGATCGGCGCAGAAAGCGGTGACCATCAACTCCGGGAGCCGGCGGGCGCAACTGGTAGACGTCAATTCCAACGCTGCGCCGGGCGCCAAGACCGCGGTCGCCAGGACGCAGGCTAGCACCGTAACGGCCGGTTCTCTGGCGCAGATGATCTCGCCGGTATACGGCTCAACGCTAGCTGCTGAGGAAACCTTCGCGTGGACAGCGGCGAGCGGCGCGAATCGCTACGCGCTGTGGATCGGAAGCTGCCAGGATTGCGCCGATCTGCTCGATGAAGACGAAGGCATCAATCTTTCGCGAACCGTGGATATGCCGCTCGACGGCCGGCGCATCTACGTGTCGTTATTCACTAACTTGAACGGCACTTGGTATTGGATCGATTACCAGTTCAACGCATCGTTGGGGAATCAGGCCGTGGCGGCGCAGTTGATCACTCCGTACAATGGCTCGACCTTGAGCACTCCGCAGACATTCACCTGGCAGCCGGGCAACCTGGTGTCGGATTACTGGATCTGGATGGGCACGTGCTTCGAATGCAGCGACCTGCTGAACCAGGATCAGGGACAAAACCTCTCGACGACGCTGAACATTCCCGAAAACGGAGGCGTGACCTACCTGACGCTGTTCTCCTACATCGGCGGCAACTGGTATTGGTACGATTACGCGTTCCGCGATCCGTCGCCGGCGCCGGAGCAGCTTGTGACGGTGAATGTCACCAATCAACTGGCTTATGCGCTGGATGTTTACGTGAACGGGGCGAATATGGGAACGGTCCCTGCATTCAGCACGGCCGGAACTACGCTGCCGCTCTCCAGCCTGCAGCTTTCTTTCGAGCTCGAACAGCCGCGCATCGGATCGCAAATTTTGGGCGACGCCTTCGCCGGGTACTGGAACGCGATCTCCTATCCGAGCGGCACCTACAACTTCGTGGTGAACAACGTGGTCGGCAACGACGTTTACTTCGCGCCGGTGATTTCGAACCAGACCCCGCAGGCGCTCGAAGCCGGAGTGAATGTAGGCCTGGTGGCTCAAAACCTGTGCAACTGCAATGTGAATGCCTTCACCAACAACGTGTTGATCGGTTACTACCTGCTATACACCAACAGCAACGTAGAACTGTACTATCCCGGGTGGAACTACACCGGCCCGTTTGTCTTCTGGGGGCTGGATCAGTTCGGAAACCTCGATCCCAGCGGCCCGCTGTATCAGTATGTGGCTTCAAACAGCGGATTGCTGCAACTGGTGGCGACCACTCTTCCGTAATTCGAATCGGCGGCGATTCCTGGGCAGCGGAGATCTCTCCGCTGCCCTTTTTTTTTGAGGCGTCTGGTGCAGGCTGCGTTCCAGACGAATCTGCCGCTGTTTTCGCGCCTCCCACAACTTCCGATCATGTCCACCCTCGCGGGTGAAGCGGGTAGCTCCGTATACCCGACAAATCGGCCGGAACTCTGGATCACCCTCCCGGAACAACTCCTGGGTCGCCACGATATGTCCAAGACAAAGTTCTTGACATGAGACTATTGTCTTATTATAATCCAATAGTCTCTCGAAAGGAGAACACAAATGACACTGACGCGAGAACAAATGGATCGCGCAATCGACGAGCACTTCGGTTACGAGGCGGCGGACGATATTGACGGCGTCCTGGCAACGTTGGCTGCGGACGCCACGCACGACATCGTCGGCTGGCCGTCTGGCCCAACGCACGGCCGCGAGAGCGCACGTCCCTTCTATGAAGCCATGTTCGCCGATATGTCAGACAGCAAGGTTACTTGCACCCAGCGGCTCTACGGCGACAACTTCCTCGTGGACGAGTCGATGGTGGAAGCCACGGCGAAGGGGCGCCCCTTTGGACTGAAAGGCAATGGGCGGCCGGTGCGGTTCCGGCTGCTCCATATCATCGAATTTGCGGGTGACGGCAAGATTCAGCGTGAAAACGCTTGGGTGGACCTGGGGGCGATGATCCAGCAGCTGCCGCCGGAGGCATAACCCGTGCCTCCGGGGGAGCGCACCGACCAGAAGGGACGCACGCGGCAGGACCTGTTGCAGGCTGCCGCCCGCTTGATAAAAACGGGAGTTGTGCCCACACTTGCCGACGTGGCTGCAGAGGCACGGGTCTCTCGGGCCACCGCTTACCGGTATTACTCCAACGAAAAAGCTCTGCTGCAGGACGCGGCGCTCGATCACGCCGCGCCCACGCCCGAACAACTTTTCGCCGGGGACGCGTCCAGGAATCCGATAGAAAGACTGCTTAAGGCCGATGCCGCCCTGCGCAAGGTGGTATGGGAAAACCAGAATCAGTTTCGTCTCATGCTCGCCCGGGTGCTGGAGGAGGCGGCAAAAGCAAACGGCTTCCCGGCAGAGCCTGTGCGTCAGAATCGCCGGACGCGTCTGATTGAAGCTGCCCTCTCTCCGGCTCGCGATCGGTTCGACGACGCCGTCTATCGGAGGCTCTGTGCCGCCCTGGCTCTTGTGCTCGGGACAGAGTCCATGGTCGTGTTCCGGGATGTGCTCCAAATGGACGATCCCGAAGCGGCCGAGGTGGAGCGTTGGGCCGTGGAAGTCCTGACGCGGGCGGCTCTGGCGGAATCCGAACAGAGCCGTGGACGAGCGAAGGCTGGCGCGGGCAAGCCGGAAAAAAGGCGTCACAAATAAGACAAGCCCACCCGCGTCAGTTCCGGGATCGGCTGGATCACGGCGTAGCCGGAAGTTGAGACCTCAGGGCGCACGCCGGCGCTGCAATAATCGTGCCGGGCAAAGCGGAGGCGGCACTGCGGGGACGCAACCATCCCGAGGGATAGCCCCGTGGCTCATCGAGGAAAGCTCCGCGGGGTGACACCTTCAACAGCCTGTCTGTCAGCCTCCCCAAGCCTCGTGTGAGTGAAGTAAGTTGTTGCCAGGGGGACTCGGCCGGATTGGATTAGCGTCAGGCTGAGCGCGATCCGGTGGCCCATCCCGGCACGGCCAACTCAAGAAAGCTTCCTCGAGCGCGTCCGCAGCGCCAGCCACGTCAATCCCAGCGCCACTTCCGCCAGATCACGGCTTCGCCGCGCCAGCGCCAACGCGAGTCCCGATGCCGACGGCAGCCCGAAGGTCGCGAACGCCGCCGCCATTCCGCTTTCATCGGTCCCCAGCCTCGCCGGGACCCATCCGCCTACCGCCTTCACCACGCGATTGGCCGCTTCGATCGCGAGAATCACGGTGCAATGCACGGGCAGCTTCAGGCACCAGAAGATCGCGACGATTTCCGCCGCCATCAAGGCC
>JASHWA010000245.1 GCA_030044325.1 Bryobacteraceae bacterium | reverse complement strand
GTGGCGCGATAAATGGAGATGTCGCTGACGCTCACGATCTGGCCGAATTTGTCGATGGATTCCTTGCGCGCCTTGATCCACTCGGGGTCGGCGTTAAACGCGCTCCACGCCTTCTCGCGCGCCGCGAGCGAGTCGAATGGGATCAGGTAGGTCAGGTTCGGGAGATTGGCGCCGATCAGCGTGCTCGAATAAAACAGAGGAAAAATTCCGGAGCGGTGAAAAACGCGCACTTCCGGCCCGCTGAAACGGCCATGCAGGGCGATCAGTTGAGGCATGGTGGGCGCGTGATAAGTGCGCAGCTCGAAATAGCGCGGCGTTTCCGACTTCCCCGCGGTGATTTCGGGCGAATAGCCGGCGGCTTCAAGAATGGTGGTGTTCAGCGCGTCGAACAGAGGCTCGGTCGGGCCTAGAGCTCTCAGCGACCAAGTGATAGACGCCTGCCCCGTGCGGATGTCTTCGAAGTTATTTACCCCAAGGACGGCCAACAGTTGCGGCGTGTGTGGGGCGATCACGGCTTCAAGAATCAGCTTCGGGCCGGCGGGCGCTTTCGGAAGCCACCCTTTCAGAAAATCGTGCATGCGCGTCACCTGGTCGCCCTGGCGCAGTTGAAAAGCTTCGAGCAGCAGCCAGTGCGGATTCTCGCCTGAAGCGGGCCGCGCGTTTTGTGCCGCCGCCAGTCCCGCGAGCGCGCCGGTGAATTGCCTGCGATTCATATTTATGCCCAATCCATTTTCGGATGCATCTTGTGCCATTCCGTGGCCTGCTCGAACGCATGTGCGACCCGCAGCGGCGCGCCTTCCTCGTACAACCGGCCGGTAAATATGATGCTCTGCGGCGAATTCCCGTTGATGAAGCCGCACGGCACGGCAACCTGAGGATGGCCGGTCAGATTCGTGATGGTGAGCGTCGCGGTGCCCTGCGGAACGACCAGCACATCCCATTTCTGCATGAATTCGTCCATCTGCTGCTGGAGCAGCGTGCGGCCGCGCTGCGCGCGGATGTATTCGACGGCGGGAATCAGGCGCGAGGTTCGAAAACTGTTGGGCCAGTCGCCGCGGCCCTGCCCGCGAAGCTGCGTCACGCGCCCGTCGCGGGTGATGTCGTCGAACGCCGCGGCGGCTTCAGCTTGCAGCAGAAAGGAAATCTGCTGGGCGTTGGTTTCGGGAAGCTCGGCTTCCTGTAAATTCGCGCCGGCCTTGCGCAGCGCATCGAGCGCGTCTTCGTAGATCTTCTTGCGAGCTTCGGCCTGTGCCGGGTTCCCGCGCCCTCCGCGTCCTGCTCCCATGCGCTCGAATTCCGCCTTGAGATACCCGATTTTCAAGCTCGACAACGGTGCTATCGGATTCCAATCAAAAGGAGCATCGATGGTGGTGACATCATGACCGTCGGGGCCGTACATCGCGTTGAGCACCAGCGCGCAATCTTCGACCGAGCGGCAAATAGGTCCGATCTTGTCCATGGTCCAGCTCAGTCCCATCGCACCATATCGACTCACCCTTCCATAAGTGGGGCGCAACCCGGCCACGCCGCAGCGCGAGCTGGGACTGACGATCGAGCCCAGCGTTTCCGTGCCGATCGAGAATCCGACCAGTCCCGCGGCGGTCGAGGAAGCCGATCCTGCGGACGATCCGCTCGATCCCTGCTCGATGTTCCAGGGATTCTTGGTGGTTCCGGCGAACCAGACGTCGCCCTGCGCAAGCGCGCCCATCGAGGTTTTCGCCACCAGCACGGCGCCGGCGGCGTACAGGCGATCGATGCAGGTCGCATTGTAGGCGGGGACCTGGTCTTTGAACGGTTCTGCTCCCCAGGTGGTCAAAATTCCCTTGGTATTAAAAAGGTCCTTGGCGCCGAAAGGAATTCCGTGCAGCCGGCCGCGATACTTTCCGGCTCGGATTTCCTTGTCGGCTTCGGCGGCCTGTTGGAGCGCGAGATCTTCGGTCAGCGTGATCACGCACAGCAGTTTCGGCGAGTATCTTTTCAGCCGTCCGAGGTACATCCGGGTTAGGTCCGTTGAAGATACCTTGCGCGACTTGATGTGCGGAGCTAGCTCGGTGACCGGGAGGAATGCGAGCTCCTCGATATCGGTGAAGGACGCGGGTTTCACCACGCGCGCCGGTTTGAAGTTCGATGCGCGCGGGGTGGGTTCCTTGCCGGGCAGCGCGGGGCGGAAATGGAACGCGGGTTCGGTGTCGAGGGGGATATTGATTTTGCGCAGCACCTCGTAGTTCGCAAGGGCGCGATTGACGCCGGGGAGCATCATGTCGCGCTGCTCCTCAGTGAATTCGAGGCCGAGGATTTCGAGCGCGTCGTGAAGCTGGTCCTTGGTGATCCGCATCGGCGGTTCGGGACCGCGGCCCTGCGCGTCCGCGGACGGCGCGATTCCGGCTTCGGTGACGATCAGCGTGGCGATAGCGGGTGCGAGCTTGAGCACCTCCCTGCGATTCATGGGTTCAGGATATCAGCCCCCGCGCTTACGCACGGGGCTTGCGTCGTCCCGGCTTGTGACCAGCCCCTTGCGGCAGCGCGCGGGTAGCGATCCGTGAGTGCCTGCTCGCCCTAACTGGGGTGTGCTATTGTGCAGAATCATGGCAAGCCGAAGCGTAAACAAAGTGATTCTGATCGGGCATCTGGGACGCGACGCGGAGACGGCGTACACGGCCTCGCAGGTTCCGGTGACCAAGTTTTCAGTGGCTACGAATCGCCGCTGGAAGGATCAGCAGACGGGGGAATGGAAAGAAGAAACCAACTGGACCAACGTAGTCCTGTGGAGAAACGAAAACGTCGCGCCGTATCTGACCAAGGGCAAGCAGGTGTACGTCGAGGGCCGTTTGCAGACGCGCAGCTACGACGACAAAGACGGAAAGAAGCAGTGGATGACGGAAGTGATCGCCGAGGATGTGATTCTGCTCGGCGGGCGGGGCGAGAGCGGTCCGCCGGATGAAGGCTTCTCGCAGGAAGGGATGCGCAGCGCGCCGAGGCCGAGACAGACCGCGGCTCCGTCTGGCCCACCGAGCGGCGGGGTGACGGACGACGATGTTCCGTTTTGACGCCGCGAGTCCAAAGGGTATCAGTTTTCCGCCTTGAGCGGGACTTGCTCGACGATTTCAATCCCGAAGGCGTCGATGCCGGGGACTTTGCGCGGATGGTTGGTTAAGAGACGAATTGTCGTGAGGCCCAGATCGGCCAGGATCTGCGCGCCGATGCCGGACTCGTACTGGGGGCGCGTTTCGCGCTGACCGTCGGGGTAGTGCATGCGGGCGCCGGCGCCCGTCTGGTGCAGATAAACGAGCACGCCGGAGCCTTCCTCGGCGATACGTTCGAGCGCCGTCTGGATCGAGTCGTGGCAGTCGCACGCGGTGGAACCGAAAACATCGCCGTACAGGCAGCGGGCGTGCATGCGGACGAGAACGTTCCTGCGGCCCGCGAGGTCGCCGAGCACCAGCGCGACGTGGCCTTCGCCGTTAAATGTGCTCTCGTAAGAAACGGTTCTAAAATTGGCGAACTGGGTCTGGAGACAGCCTTCGGCGGTGCGCCGGACGAACTGTTCGTTCGAGAGACGGTAGCGGATCAGCTCGGCGACCGAGATCATTTTCATGTCGTGGCGCGCGCAGAATTCCAAAAGCTGCGGGACGCGGGCCATGGAGCCGTCGGGGTTCATGATTTCGCAGATGACGCCGCCGGGCTCAAGGCCGCTCATGCGGGCGAGATCGACAGCGGCTTCGGTCTGGCCGGCGCGGACGAGCACGCCGCCTTCGCGAGCGCGCAGCGGGAAGACGTGGCCGGGCCGGGCGAGATCGCGCGGGCGGGTTTGGGGGTCGATCGCGGTGAGGATCGTATGCGCGCGGTCGGCGGCCGAGATTCCGGTGGATACGCCTTCGGCGGCGTCGATCGATTCGCAGAACGCCGTTCCGAAGCGCGAGGTGTTCATCGGCGAGATCAGCGGGAGATGAAGGGCGTCGCAGCGCTCTGGCGCGAGAGCGAGGCAGATGAGGCCGCGGCCGTGGGTCGCCATGAAGTTGATCGCTTCCGGCGTGACCGATTGCGCCGCCATGGTGAGATCGCCCTCGTTTTCCCGATCTTCATCGTCCACCACGATGAGCATTTTGCCCGCGCGGAACTGTTCGAGGGCTTCTGGAATGGTCGCGTAGGACATTAATTTCAGAATACAACGGTCATTTCTTCGTTCGATCGATGGCGGCGCGAAGATTGGCGGCACCCTCGCCCAGCTCGGCCAGAACCGGAGCACTGAGGTGCTTGGCGAAGTGCGGATCGTCGAGGAAGTGGAGGATGGTCCGGTAGCCCGTTTCCGCGTTGTCGAGGCTGCGGCTGGCGTATTCGATCGAGCCGTCCTGATGTTCGGTTTCGGCGACGCTCAAAAATGTGAAGGAGATTCGCATTTAGGCGCGCAGGAACTCGACCCGGTCCGCGTCGGTCTGGCGCCGCAAGTCGAAGAAACGGTCCAAGCCTCCTGCTCGACCAGTCTACTCCATGATCGAGACTTGGTCTTTGTGGCTTTGACGGAGGGGAGGGAAATCGTCGCCCGGCCATTACCGCGCGCGCTCGTCCGTTACAGCCGAGGCTACTTTTCTATTGAAGTTTCGAGCTCGTTCAGCCGATAATGGAGACCGTCGAGTGGGGAAGATGAGTCGCCGGCCCAGTTCTCGAGTTGCCGCGCAGACTGCGGTGATCATCACAGCGACGTTTTGTGCGCCGGCGCAGATGCTGCTGCCTCCCGACGGCCGCTCCGTACACATTATCAACAGCGATATGGCAGTGCTTGAGGCACAGGACGTTCGCAAGGACATCCACTGCGCGGTCACGCCGGATAAACCCATGCTGGGTTTCGATTTACGCTTCCACGCCGGATACGATGCAGCGGTTTCATTGAAAGATCTGGCAGGGGAAGAGAACACCCTCACGATTTTGTTTCGCGTCACCCCGGACGGCCATCCGGACCAGGCGACCTATTTCTTCCAACGCTTCAAAGTTCCACGGATTGCGGATGATGCCGGCGGAGACGCGAATCTCCAAGGCGAAGTGGACCTGGGGGAGGGTACATATCACGTCGACTGGCTGATCCGGGATCGGGGAGAGCGGGTGTGTTCGTACTACTGGGACATGGACGCGACGCTCGGGCCGAAGGACCGCCAGATCGGCTTGGCGATGCCGGCCAATTCGATGGCCCCTCCGCATCTGGAGCAGTTTACGGAAGAGCCGCCGATCTCGCGCGCGCGGGACGGGTTGAATATCAAAGTCCTGGTAAATTTCGCGCCACAGGATTACGACGCTTCGACGCTGCGGCCGCTCGATACGCTGGCGCTGGTTTCGATTCTGCGCCGGATCGCGCAGGAGCCGCGGTTTGACAGATTTTCGATAGTCGCGTTCAACATGCAGGAGCAGAAGGTGCTTTACCGCCAGAAAAGCCAGGAAAAGATCGATTTTCCAGCGCTCGGCGCGGCGATTCATTCTATCCGGCTGGGAACGGTGGACATGAAGCAACTGGCGCACAAGCACGGCGATACGGAGTTCCTTACAGATCTGATTACAAAGGAGATGCAGACCGACAATCGTCCCGACGCGCTGATCTTCGCCGGGCCCAAAGTGATGCTCGACAGCGATGTTCCGCAGGAAACCCTGAAGCCGCTGGCGGACGTCGAATATCCAGTGTTCTACATGAATTACGCATTAAACCCGGTTGCAGTGCCGTGGCGGGATTCGATCAGCCGGGCAGTAAAGATTTTTAAAGGGACCGAGTTTACCATCAGCCGGCCGCGCGATTTGTGGTTCGCCATGTCGGAGATGGTCGCGCGCATAGTAAAATCGAAACACGGGCAGTCTTCGCGAGTCTTATCGCAATAGCGATCGTTCGAGGGAGTCTTGACGAGGGGGAATTCGATCATGCGGGGCGTTGTTTTAGCAGCGGCGCTCGCGGCGCCATGGATGGCGCAAAATGCGCTTGCGCAGAATTCGGAGTATGCAAATAAACTGGCGCCTTACGTGGCATCGCCCACGCGGGTGATGGACCGGATGCTGGAGCTCGCCAATATGAAACCGGGCGAGACGCTGTACGATCTGGGCTGCGGGGACGGCCGTATCCTGATCGCGGCGGTGGAGAAGTACAAAGTGAAAGCCGTAGGCGTGGAGATTTCGCCCAGGCTGGTGGCGAGGGCCAAGGCGGCGATCGCGAAAGCGGGAGTTCAGGATCGCGCGCGAGTCATCCAGGGCGACGTTCTCAACACCGATCCGGACGGCGCCGACGTGGTGTACCTGTATCTCAGCACCAGGTTGAACGAGCAGTTGCGCCCTCGCCTGGAGGCGCATCTGAAACCGGGCGCGCGCGTGGTTTCGCACGACTATCCGGTTCCGGGCTGGAAACCAACGAAAGTCGAAGAGACCGAGGGTTCACAGCGGCACGAGATTTATCTGTACGAGATGCCGCCGGTGAAGCAGTAAAGCACCGGATTGCGGGTCCGCGGTTCCGGTGCGGCGCGGCAACGGGGCGGCGTCGCTGCTCGAAAGTGCTTTCTAGCCGTTTTCCACGTCGCGCGACGCCAGGGCTACGGCGCGTAGCGCGGCTTCGCGCTGCTTCTGACGCTCCAGGCGGAGCAGCTCGCGGCGGCGGCGCTTCTTGACCTGGTCATCCACCTTGCGCCAGAATTTTCGGAAATAATCCGCGGCGGAAAGGATGCCGAACAACATCACAGCCCACATCCCGATGGCGCCGATCTGATCGAGCTGCGGCCAGCGAATTCCCGCGATGACCAGCGAGATGGCCAAAACCTGCGAGGCCATCTTGGTCTTGCCGAGCTCGCTCGCCTTGATGGTGTAGCCGGCGGCGGCCGCGATCGAGCGGAGGCCCGAAACGGCGAACTCGCGGCCGATAATCAGAATCACGATCCAGGCGGCGACGCGATGAATGTCGACCAGGGACACGAGCGCGGCCGAAACCAGCAGCTTATCGGCGATGGGATCGAGCAGCGTTCCGACTGTGGTTACCTGTCCCCAGCGCCGGGCGAGCCAGCCGTCGATCAGATCGGTGGCCGCGGCGGCGAGAAACACGCCCAGCGCGAACATTTCGCGAGAAACCGGAATCCAGTGCGCAATCCAGGTCCCGTCCGCCAGCAGCGCGGCCACCAGCAACGGCACAAAGAAAATCCGAAGTAGCGTGAGCAGATTCGGAAGATTCATCCCCGGCCCTTTAAATCATAGCTTGTTCTACGAGCCTGCCGAAAATCATCAAACTCCGGCGCCCACCAGGTAGCGTCTCAACCTTCGCTTGACCGATTCGGGCACGCAAGCTTCAACTTCACACGTGTCGCCGTTGTAGCGTGTCGAGGTCACTTTGCCGAGCTCGTGGAGCCAGTGCAGCGGCGCTCCATCGCTCGCCGGGAACCGGAATATACAGTTACACACGGGATCGAGCGCGAGCGTCTCGTCGATCTTGCGCAGCAGTTCGTCGAATCCCGCGCCGGTGCGGGCTGAAATGCCGGCGGCGCCGGCGGGGGCGTGCTCGGGGTCCTGCAAAATACGGCGCGCGAGCGCGGAGGCGTCGGGATCTCCCGGAATCAGGTCGATTTTGTTCAGCACCAGAATCTGCGGGGTCTGGGCCGCGCCGATTTCCTGAAGCGTCGCGAAAACGTGCGTCGTGTGGCCGGCTGCTTCGGGCGAGCTGGCATCCACCACGTGCAGGAGCAGCTCCGCCTCGACGACTTCTTCGAGCGTGGCGCGAAAGGCGCGGATCAGCGTGGTCGGAAGGTTGCGAATGAAGCCGACGGTATCGCTCACCAGGGCTTTCCGCCGCGAGGGGAGGGTGATGTGGCGAACGGTCGGATCGAGCGTGGCGAACATCTTGGCGTCGGCGAGAACGCCGGCGCCGGTGAGGCGATTGAATAAGGTCGATTTTCCCGCGTTGGTGTAGCCGACCAGAGCGATGGTCGCGAGCGGGACGGCCTGGCGCTGGCGGCGCTGCGTGGTGCGTCCGCCGCGCACGCGGTCGAGATCTTTTTCGATCGCGTGGATGCGCATGTGGATGCGGCGCCGGTCGGTTTCAAGCTTGGTTTCGCCGGGACCGCGGGTTCCGATTCCGCCGCCCAAGCGCGACATCGCCGCGCCTTTTCCGGTGAGGCGCGGAAGAATGTAGTTCAACTGCGCCAGCTCCACCTGCAGCTGGCCTTCCCGCGTGCGCGCGCGCCGGGCGAAGATGTCGAGGATCAACTGGGTGCGGTCGAGAACTTTTACTTCCAGCTCTTTTTCGAGATTGCGCTGCTGCGTGGGCGACAATTCGCGGTCAAAGATAACCGTGCCGGCTTCATGGAAATGAATTTGAGACTTGAGCTCATACACCTTGCCGGAGCCCACCAGCGTGGCCGCGTCGGCGCGCGCTCTCGACTGGATGGTCGATTCGGCGACGGTCGCGCCGGCGGTGCGGGCGAGCGCGGCGAGCTCTTCCATCGACTCCTCTTCCGTGATCGCCTCGAAGCCCGCGGGCGCACGCTCCCCTCGGCGTCCGGTGAGGCGCAAGCCAACGAGAATCGCGATTTCCCCGCCCGGCAATGGGTTATTCGGTATCCACCATCGGCGCGCCGGGCGAGCCGTGCGTGCCGGCGGTGGCCGCGTTCGAATGCACGGAAGTGTGGAAGGGTTTGGAGACCACGACCGTCGAAATCGCGTGCTTAAAAATCAGCTGTTCCTGGGCGTTCGATTCGAGGATCACTGAGTATTTGTCAAAGCTCTTGATTCTTCCGGAGAGCTTGACTCCGCTCATCAAATAGATGGTCAAAAATGTTTTGTCTTTGCGCGCATTGTTTAAAAATGCTTCTTGTATATTTTGCGCTTGTTTTTCCATGGAGCATCCTTCCTGACAGGGTCTGACAAATGGGGCTGTAATGTTCTTGGTTGAGGCTGTCCCGATTTTTCAGCATCCTACTTACCCCGCGGACGTGATACAGGCTTTATCCCGTTGCAACCGCATTCTCATCATACCCCAACGGCGCTCGACGCGTTCATGCGATCGATGATCAGGCGCGCGATCCGTTCGCGATGAAATGTAGCGTCACCGAATGCGCTTTCACTCGCCTTGGCCCGGCGGTAATACAGGTGAACGTCGTTTTCCCAGGTGAAACCCATGCCGCCCTGCACCTGCACGCCGCGATTTCCGGTTTCGCGGCAAGCGTCGCTCGCGTAAACCTTGGCCACGCTGACCGCGGCGCGGGCGTCGGCTGCGTGGTTATCCAGGGCCCACGCCGCGTAGTAGGCGGCCGAGCGCGAGCTTTCCGTCCAGATCAGCATGTCGGCGCACTGGTGCTGCACGGCCTGATATTGCCCGATCGGTTTTCCGAACTGCTTGCGCGTTTTGGCGTATTCGACGGCCATTTCCATAACGCGCTGCATGCCGCCGGTCATCTCCGCGCATAATGTGACCGTCGCGATATCGAGCGCGCGATCGAGCGCACTGCCCGCAGCTTCGCCGCGGGCGAGCAGTTCGCCGCGGGCGCCGGCGAAATTCACTTTATACAACCGGCGCGTCAGATCGACCCCAGGCATTGCGGTTCTTTGGACGGAATCGCCGTAGACGGTGTAAAGCGCCAGATCCCCGCGATCGCGCGCGGCGACCACGATCACATCGGCGACGCCCGCATCCGGCACAAACATCTTCTCGCCTGTCAGTCCTTCCATCGCGACCGCGTCAGGATTCCAGCTTGCGCCCGATTCGAGCAGCGCGAGCGTGGCTTTCTTCTCGCCCGACGCGATTTCGGCCAGGTGTTTTTTCGAGCCGGCGGCCTCGATCGCGGCGCCTGCAAGCAGCGTCGCCAGGAACGGTCCCGGCACCAGAGCGCGGCCCATCTCTTCGGCGAGCGCGGCGAGCTCCACCATCCCCAGCCCCATGCCGCCCGAATCTTCCGGAATCAAGACGCCCGGAAATCCCTGTTCCGCCATGCTCCGCCACAGCTTTTCATCGTGCGCGGATTCCGTTTCCATGATGCGGCGGACTTCGGAAACGGGACATTCCACGGCAAAAAACTTTCGCGCATTATTTTTTAATATTTGTTGAGATTCGCTTAATCCGAAATTCATTATTGTGTCCTGTTCGCGTTTATCGGCGTTTATTTGCGGCTAATAACTCTTGGGCAGACCCAGCACGAAATGGCCGATGATGTTGCGCTGGATTTCCGAGGTTCCGGCTTCGATGGTATTGCCGCGGCTGCGCAGATAGCCGTAGGCCCACTGCCCTTCGTCGATCGCCTCCGGTGCGCCGTGCGCGAGCTGGCCGTAGGGGCCCAGGATCTCCTGCGCCATCTGCTGGAAGCGCTGGTTCAATTCGCTCCAGAAAATTTTTTGGATCGACCCTTCCGGTCCCGGAACGCCCGTCTCGTTGATGCGGCTGAACGCCCGCATCTGGTTGAAGCGCATCACTTCGATTTCCGTGTACGCCTGCGCGAGTTTCTGGCGCACCAGCGGATCGCCGGTGCGCTTCATCTGGTGCGCGATCTCCACCAGGCGGTTAAAATTGCGGCGGTAGTTCACCTGCAATCCCGCGCCGAAGGTTCCGCGCTCATGCATCAGCGTGCCCATCGCGACGCGCCATCCGTCGTTCACTTTGCCGACCACGTTCTCCACCGGAACGCGAACGTCACGGAAGAACAGCTCGCAGAATTCGCTCTCGCCCGTCATTTGCTTGAGCGGACGCACCTCGACGCCGCGCGATTTCATATCGACCAGCAGGACCGTCAGTCCCTTGTGCTTTTCAACCGACGGATCGGTGCGCACCACCAGCTCGCACCAATCGGCGGCCCAGCCATAGCTGTTCCAGATTTTTTGTCCGTTGACGATGAACGCGTTGCCGTTGAGTTTGCCTTCGCTGGAAAGCGCGGCAAGATCGCTGCCGGCGTTCGGCTCTGAAAATCCCTGGCACCAGATCTCTTCCGCGCTCAGAATTTTCGCGAGGTAACGCTTCTTCTGGGCGTCGTTTCCGTAGGCGATGATGGTGGGTCCGATCAGGCCGAGGCCGAGCACGTTGGCCATCGGCGGCGCTTCGGCACGAGCCATCTCTTCGATAAAAATGACCTGCTCCATGAGCGTCGCGCCGCGGCCGCCGTACTCCTTGGGCCAGGAAACTCCCGCCCATCCGGCATCGAACATTTTGCGCTGCCACGCGCGCAGGTAGGTGAAGCGAGCTTCCATCGACTCTTCGGCGTTGCGGCGCTTGACCCAGTCTTTGGGAACGTTGGCGGCGAACCACGCGCGCACTTCATCGCGGAAGGCGAGCTCTTGAGGCGTTAAATTGAGATCCACGTGGTGAGTTTATCACCGCGGCGAAGCGGTCGCGGAAAACTCGGCTGCCGGCGATGGATTGCAATCGGCGGGCGCTGCAACCCGCGGCCCGGCGGCTGGCGGCTGTTCAGCGCTCTCGTGACCTTAGTGCGTGCAGCCGCCTCGCGTGAGCGAGCGGGCCAGCCGCGTCACAGCGCCAGTTCGCCGTGATAGAGCATGTCTTTCAGGTTGAACTTCGCCTTGACGGGGAGCTTTCCGAACGCGGTCTCGAAGGTGACTTCCTTGTCTTCCGGCTTGAGATTCAGGAAATCGCGATCGAAGCCGAACCACACGGTGCCATACGAAGCTGAAACGGGCTGCTGGACCACGCCGGGCTGCGCATCGCGGCGGTTTTTCGGCTCCAGATACGTCACCTGTTTGAGCTTATCGAGCTGATCCCGGACCGCTTGCGAGCTCGACTGATCGTCGTCGTTCTGGTTGTAGCGGCGCTGGCCACCATCGAGCGGAAATCCGCTCACACTGATCACGTAACGATTCCCGAACTCCTTGGGGAGCGGGTTGCGCAGCGCGTCCAGGATGGGCTTGGCGCTTTCCCATCGCACGGTGCCTTTGTAGGCTTGGCCCATCGGCTGGCGGCCCATTCCTCCGCGCCGGCCCATTCCGCCGCCGCCGGGATAGCCACCACCGCCGCCCGGATAACCACCACCGCCCCCGGGGTAGCCTCCGCCGCCAGGATAGCCGCCGCCGCCGGGATACCCGCCCTGATACGGCGCCGACGCGGTGACTTCCTTCGCCCACGGCGATTTGGAGGTAAGCTGCTCGATTTCGTCGTGATTCCAGTCGGACGGGTCTTTCTTATTCCAGAAATCGGAACTGAAGGCGAACACGCGAGTTGCGCTCGCGCCCGCGGCAAGCGCAAGAATACTTCGTCTGGTGAACAGGTCAGGCATCACAATCCTCTTAAAAAGGTGACGTAAGGTGAGCGCCTCGGGGTTGCATCGAAGCTGGGTTTATTGGCTTTTTCTTCGCCTGAAGGCTCGGGTCTGGCGCGCGGTCAACCGGCGAGCCAAGCCGCGCGGCAGCAATTTTATCCCGGCGACGATCAGTTTGTATCGCCAACCCGGAATCACAACCACATCGTTGCGATCGAGCCCCTTGAGAGCTTCTTCGACCACGAAATCCGCGCTCAGCCACAGCGGCTTGGGAACGCCCGAACGGTCCATGCCGACTACGTCGTGAAATTCGGAGAGCGTGAACCCGGGACACAGCGCTTCGACATGCACTCCGGACCCGCGCGCGGCGAGCTCCATGGCGATTCCTTCGGTGAAGTTGATCATCCAGGCTTTGGTCGCGTTGTAACTCACGCTGCCGGGAGCGGGCATGAATCCGGCGACGGAGGCGACGTTGATCAATCCTCCCGATCCTCGCGCGGCCATATTCTTGAGCGCGGCGTGGGTGAGGCGCATGGTGGCCATGACGTGCAGGCGGTGCATGGCGGCCTGGCCTTCGACGTCGGATTCGAAAAAAATGCCGTGGATTCCGAATCCGGCGTTGTTGATCATGAGGCCGAGATTCGCGGCGGATTCGACGCGCGCGGCGGCGCGCTCGAGATCGCGCTCATCGGCGAGGTCGGCGATCATCCACTCGGCGTGGATGTGATGGGCGCCGCTCATTTCCGTGGCGAGCGAGCGCAGGCGATCTTCTCGGCGCGCGATGAGCAGCAGATCGCAGCCCCGCGCGGCCAGCTTGCGGGCGAACATCGCGCCGATTCCGGCCGAGGCTCCGGTGATGATCGCAAGATCAGGCATCTTTTTTCACCTCCACGTGTTGGTGGCCGCGCGCGGCCCATTCGGCGCCGGCCAGCACCAGCATCGACGCAAGAAACGCGAGAAAAATCAGCGCCACCGAATATTGAAAGATGTGATATTCGTCTTCCAGTTTGCGCTGGAACCAGGGCCAGATGAGCTTGTTCACGTATTTGAGTGCTTCAAGCAGCAGTCCCACGCCGATGGCGGCGGCGATCACGCGCTTCACGGGCGGGCGTCCGTTCGGCAGGAAGTAATAAATCAGGAACAGGATCAGCGCGGCCATCGGCACCGCGGCCATTTTGAAGAACAGCGCCGGAAAGAAATCGGCTGCGAATCCTTTGAGCGAGGCGCGGTTGAGCTCGGTGAGGAGCATCGAGACGAGCGCGAGCGCGCCGCAGGCGAAGATGAGACCGAGGCTGACGAGCTGATTGCGAAAGAAGCTGCGATTCTTGGTGATTCCCCACACGCGATTGAGGGCGACTTCGAGCGGCTCGAAAATTCCGTTGGCGGTGAATAGAAGCAGAACCATGGAGGCGATTTCGACGGGGCGCACGGGCAGATTTTCGTGCTTGCCCTTGGTGTACAGAAAACTGGTGAACGAATCGGGGAAATAATCGCGCAGGGCGAGCTGGATGGCGGCGAGCGTGGAATCGCGATTGAAGACCCGCTGGGAGACCGACATCATCACGACCAGAAATGGATAGAACGAAAGCAGGACGTTGGCCGCGACGGAGAAGGCGTAGACGTGTACCTCGGTTTGCATCCAGTAACGAAACGTGGGCTTCAGGGCGTCGATGAACCGCCGCATCTTTACACGATAGCGATTCAATCCTGCCCGCGTCCCACGAACGCTGGAGTTATTGTGGCGCACGCACTCATGCGTGCCGCGTCGGCACTCCTGCCGGCGCTCGCCGGATCGTTGTCGCACGAATCAGTGCGTGCGCCACGATAAAAAACTGCTCTAGCCCTCGGCCATCAGGCGGCGGCGCAGAAAATCGAGCGCAATTTGCGTGGCCAGCGTGCGCACGCGCTCGCGGCCGCCGGGAACCGAAATGCGGCGGGCGTCCGTTTTTTGTTCGGACGCGATTCCGAGGAAGACGGTGCCGACCGGCGCCCCGGTCGCGCTTTCCGGACCTGCTTCGCCGGTGGTCGAGACTGCGTAGCTCGATCCCGTTTTCGCGCGGCAGCCTTCGGCCATGGCGCGCGCGACTTCTTCGCTGACGGCGGTGTGCTGTTCGATCAGTTCCGCGGGCACGCCGGCGAGCTCGGTCTTCATGCGATTCGAATACAGCAGGAATCCGCCGCTGAAATAATCAGAGCTGCCGGGAATCGACGTGATCCGCTGCGCCAGCATTCCGCCGGTGCAGCTTTCGGCGACGCTGAGGGTTGCGCCGCGCTCGCGCAGCATTTGACCGACGACGGTTTCGAGCAGATCGCCGTTGCGCGAATAAATGCGGTCGCCGAGGAGCGCTTCAATCCGCGGTGCGATCGCTTGAAGCAGCGTTTCGGCCTGTTCGGCGGTTCGACCGCGGGCGCGGAGATGAACCTGAATGTCGCTCGGGCCGGAAAGGATGGTCGTTGCCGGGTTCGACACTTTGGTGTACACGGGCGCGATCAGCGCGTCGAGATCGGATTCGCCCATTCCGGCGACGCGATAGAAGCGCGTGCGGATTACCTGCGGCGGAAGGAGTTTTTCCAGACGCGGGACGCATTCGTTCATGAAGATAGGTTTCAGTTCGCCGGGAGGGCCGGGCAGAAGGGCCACCACGCGCGAGCCGAGGTCGATCCACTGGCCCGGCGCGGTTCCGCGGGGATTGGGCAGCGGCTCGGCGCCTTCCACCAGAAACGCCTGGCGGCGGTTGATATCGGCCATTTTACGGTTGATCTGGCGAAAGAGTTCTTCGATCCAAGCGAGGATTTGCTCGCTGAAAATCAGCTCGCGTCCAAGCGCGGCGGCGACGGCGTCGCGCGTCAGATCGTCTTCGGTAGGTCCCAGGCCGCCGCTGAGAATCACGATTTCCGCATTTTCCAAGGCTTGCCCTACCGCCGCCGTCAGCCGCGTGCGATCGTCGCCGACCACCTGTTTGCGGCAGACTTCGACGCCGAGCGCGTTGAGTTGTTCGGTAATAAACAGCGAATTGGTGTCGAGCCGGTCGTGCGCGAGAAGCTCGGAACCGACGGCGATGATTTCAGCGTTCGCGAGCAGAGAGTGGGGAGTTGGGAGCCGGGACTCGGTCAAGGAATCCTGCGCCCCTCGATTCCGACGTCGACCCGATAGATCGAATTATTGGTGGCGAGCACCAGAGATTTCGACGGCGCGAATGCCAGGCCTACGATCGCGGGGCCGGAAAGAAACAGCTCGGCGTGCGCGTCGGCCGACAATCGCACCACCCCGCGGCGCCCGCCGAGCGATGCAGCGACGTACAGATTCCCCTTCGCATCGAAGGCCATCCCCTGCGGGCGGCCCAGACCGCGATAGAAATTTTCGACGTGGCCGTCGCGCGAGATGCGGTGCACGCAATCGAAACTCGACGTAGTGGGCCCGGTCACGTACAGATAATCGTTGGGCCCGAAGGCCAGATGATACGCGGCGATGGACGGCTCGAGCGTCGCGAATACGTAAATCTGGCGCTGGCGCGAAATCTTGAAGATCGTTCCGCTGCGGTCGCCCACGTAGAGGTTTTCATCCTGATCGAAAACGATCCCCGTGGCGACGCCCATCCCTTCCACGTAGGTTGCGAGATTCCCCGCGGGCGAAATCTGGTACACGATCCCGTCGTGCCGGCTGGAAGCGTACAGCACGCCTTCGGGATCGAGCGCGAGGCCGGTCGCATTCATCAGCTCCGTCACCAGCGGCTTGGACCGGTGATTGGTATCGATCTTGTAAATCGAAACCGGCGTCTTCTGCCCCGGCGATCCGCTGAACGTCGTATAGATATTGCCGTAGCGATCGATCACGGGATTCGAAACCGGGTGCACGCTGTCGGTGACCTGGATGCCGATGCCGCAGGTCCACGGCGTGCTCGAATGCTGATTTTCGCCGATGGTGAGCTCGTTCGCCGAGGCGCCTTCGGGCACGCGCACGATCACGAAGGAATCCGACCCGATCACTACCGGCGCATCGACGTCGCCGAAGCGGACGTGGGGGCGCGCGGTGGACGCGAGCCCCTTGCCGCGAATCTGAAACTCGCCGCCGGGGATCGCCGCGTAGGGGGAAACGTCCAGGATCTGCGGGCGCGAATCGTTGTTTTTCCGAAAAGCCATGTTCAAAGAGTGCTGCTTCTAATATAGATGGAACCGGCCCAGCGCGAACAGCACCGCGGCGCCGTAAATTCCCGCCATCATATCATCGGCGACAATGCCGATCCCGCCGGGGAGACTTTCAAGCCGGCGCACCGGCGCGGGTTTCCAGATATCGAAGATGCGGAACAGCGCGAAGGCGAGCAGCCACGCTGTCCAGTTGACCGCGGTGGCCCCGGCGAGCGTGATCCACTGGCCGGCCACTTCATCGACCACCACAATCTGCGGGTCCTTCAATTTCAGTTCGTTCGCAGTGACGTTCGCGGCCCACATTCCGGGGATCGCGAGCACAAGCCCAAGAACTCCGAATTCGACGGGCGTGAGATAGGAATGGAGCGCGATGGCGATGAGAATCGCAGCGGCGGAGCCGACGGTTCCCGGAGCCTGCGGTGAGTAGCCGCAGTAAAACCACGTCGCGATCAGGCGCGCGGCGAGCTTCAATCGTCCTCTTCGTCGTCGGCGGGCTTCACGGGAGTCGAGATGACGTATTCTCCCGACGCCCAGTTGCCCAGATCGATCAGCTTGCAGCGTTCGCTGCAAAAGGGGGCGAAGGGATCGGTGAGCTGAACTTCTTTCTTACAGATCGGGCATTTCACGTTTTATCGCTCCTCTTGGTGCCGGCTCGTCGCGCGCGATGACCCGGACCCCGAGCCGCGACCGAAGGGAGCGGTTTAATACATTCATGCGAAACTTCCGATCTGCACCAGCTCCGCCGCGCGCACGTCCACGATGTCGCCGGTCAGATCGTAATCGTGCGCGGCGGTGATGCGCATTGTTCGAATCTCGCCCTGACCGAGCGGCTGCTCGCCCGGATCGGAGATGTAGCACACGCCGTCGATTTCGGGAGCCTGCGTGGCGAGCCGCGCCTGCCACACCAGTTCCGAATCCGCGGAGGGGCCTTCGATCAGCACCGGAAGCTCACGGCCGACAAGCGCGCGATTCGATTCGCGCGAAATTTTGCGCTGGATCGCCATCAGGCGGCGTTTGCGATTGTATATCGTGAGCGCGTCGACCTTTCGATCGAGATGAAAACTGGCGCTCGTATCTTCGTCGGAATAAGAGAACACGCCGAGACGGTCGAAGCGCGCGGCTTTGACGAAATCGCAGAGGATTTCGAAATCCTTTTCCGTTTCGCCCGGAAATCCGGCGATCATGCTGGTTCTAATGCCAACCCCGGGGATGGTGCGGCGGATTTTATCGAGCAGCTTCAGGAAAATCTCCGCGTGCGCGCCGCGTTTCATGCGCTTCAGCACGGAAGCGCTCGCGTGCTGCAGCGGCATGTCGATATATTTGACGAGCGCATCGTGAGCCGCGATCGTATCGAGCAGTTTTTGCGTGATTTTATTGGGATAGCAGTACAGAAAGCGCACCCATTTTTCTTCGCGCGTGGGAATCTGCGCGAGACGTTCCAGAAGCGCGGCCAAGCCGTCCTTCATTCCCAGGTCTTCGCCGTAGCAGGTGGTGTCCTGGCCGATCAGATTGATCTCGCGGACGCCTTGCGAAAACAGGCGCGTGGCTTCGCTGATGACGGATTCGAAGCGCCGGCTGCGGAACTTGCCGCGATACTGCGGGATCACGCAGAAGGTGCAGGGATGGTCGCATCCTTCGGCAATTTTGATGTAAGCGAAATGGCGCGGAGTCGCGACCACGCGCGGCGTCAGGTCGTGATAAAGATAGGCGTCAAATGGATTTTCGCCCGGCGTGACGCCCTCGCATATCGCCGTGATTTTTTCAAGCTCGTTGGTGCCGATCACGGCATCGACGTCCGGAATATTCTTCTGAATCTCCGCGCGATAGCGCTCGACCAGACATCCGGCGACGATCAGTCTCTGCGCGCGGCCGGTTTTCTTGTACTCGGCCATTTCAAGGATGGTATCGACCGATTCCTGCTTGGCCGGATCGATGAAGCTGCAGGTATTGACGACGATCACGTCGGCATCGGAGGGATGCGGCGTGAGCTGATGGCCGTTAGAGGTGAGCTGGCCCATCATGACCTCGGTATCGACGAGGTTTTTGGGGCATCCGAGGCTGACAAAACCAATTTTCAAATTTTAGGATAACAAGGGCGGGTACAGCTACTCGGGTTGATCGCCTTCGAGGCGATTCAGGCGTTCATGGTGCAATTCAGCGACGCGTACCAGCGCACGAATGTGCTCTGCATTGATGGCGATGGCTTGGGCATTGGCAGAAATCGCTTCCCTGACGAGCTTCATTTCCGCATCAAACCGCTCGAATGCTTCGTCGTGGTACTGCTGGCGCGCCGCCATCTCCTGCTGTCGCGCCGCGATCTCCTGAAGAGTGCGTTCGATTCTTTCGAAACCGTTGCCGTTATTTGCCATCTCGGTGCCTACGCTTCAGCGTACCAAACCACTCGCGCGTCGCCGCTAGAGGCATTTCACTACGCGGTCTTCTCGCAGCGTAACGTCAAACACTCCGCGCCTAGGCAAGCCTGCTCTCGGCCCATTCGCCGAGACCCAAGTAAACCACAAGCTCGGCGACGCGTTCACAGTCCCACACCTGCACGGGCTGATCTGCTGGCGCCCTCAACTCTCCGCCGGGCGAGTGGACAGCGAAAATCATCCGTGAGTACTGTCCGCGCTGCCTACAGAAGTCTGCGATGTGCTTGTTCAAGTCCGCCTGCGTCGCAGAGCTCTTCACCTGGACGTAGGCGGTCTCGTCGGCTGTCTGGTTTCGGACCGCCAGGTCGATTCCCTCTTGAGACTTCCCTAGAGTTGAAACTCGCGCCCACCCTGTCCTGTTAAGAATGAGGTCGGGCAGTCAGAACCGCTTTATCCGTCTCGAATCCGCCGCAACGCTGAAACAGCCCGAGGTTGAAGCGTTGATCACCGCGGCCCTCGATCAGGCGAAATCCCCGCTCGCGAGATCCGGCGCGGGAAAGCTGATCGTCCGCTCGATTTCCGCAAAACAACGCCCGCGCCGCGCTGCCGCAAAGAAAGCCAGCCGCTAGATTGAACCCGACGTTGGCATATGCTGCGAACTTCTCACTCAGATCAGGAGGCGAGGAGTAAACTCCGCCCTCCTTGTGCGCGCCGAATTACGCTGGATGACCCGGGACACTCACCGGAATACAGCGAATCGGCGAGCCCACGTTTTCGTCCAAGAAAAACGAGCCGTGGATTTACTTCTGCGCCTTGGTTTCCATCCGCCGAGCGCCGCCGAGGATGTCCTCCATCGCGTAGTTACCCTCATGACAGGCGTACTCGAAGATCGGACCCTGAGTCGCCAGGAACGGATACTCGATGGTCCATGGCTTGGTCCACGTGGAAGGATCATCCATGGTGGCTCGATACAGAATTGTGCCGGCGTTGATGCGGCGGAGGCGCTCGGTCACGCGCAGGTTTTCCGACGCCCCATGAAACGCGTTGTCTTCCCGGAAATTCGTGGTTTCGATCACCAGCGTGTCGCCCTCCCAGTGCCCGATGGAATCGCCCAGCCACCTCTTGATGCTGGATGGTTCGTGTCGGCCGTTCATGCGAATCACGCGCACATCATGAATCATCTCGACCATGATCATGATCGTCTCGGGAGTCTGGACGATCTGATAGTTGTTGTTATAAAAATAGTCGGGCATCATGGGCGGACCGGAAGTAGAGCCGAATCCGATGATGCATCGCTCCGAAAGCGGACGCACTTTCACGTTGTCGTAATTGTTGAAGTTGCGGAAAAGGCCCGCCATACGCCGCCGCGCTTCCGGAGTGGTCGGTGGAACCTTTCCGTCAGGCGGATCGATGATCAGCGACGTCCGCTTCAACCCGTCCACGCGCGCGAACTCTGAACCGCGATCGATGAACAAGGCATTGTATCCGCCTGTCCCCGAGGACCCCGTCGCGCGCAGAAGCGGGCCGTCGGATTGGCCGTCCTCGTCCTTGAGATCCTGAGTTTGCTTCTTTTCGAATACCGCCGCTTCGGCATCCGAGACGGTGAGCTTGCCCCCGTATTCCGATGAACGCTCCAGGGGAGTGATCGTGGCGTTGGTCCAGTACCCTTGCAAGTCGGGATGACCATCCGGCGCCTTCGGAATCGAGGAGGAAACCGCTTTTGCCTTCGAGGCGGTGTTTTGCGCCTGCCCGGCAAACGTCAGAACGATTACACCCGCGCACGCAAGTAATGTTCGAGTCATAGGACCTTTCCTCGCAGCCTTTCCTAAGATACTGTCCCGTTGAAACCTGTGCAAGCTCCGAATGTGATCGGTTCCTGCCACCATCCACACGCCCTTCATCGGGCGCGGCGGACCAATTTCGCGATCGGCCCGGAACGGTGCTGCCAGCCGCAGCCCGATTCCTGATGGCAGGCTGAATACACCCGGAATACACCGGCTCAAACGCCGTCAGCTTTCCCACAGCGTCGCGGATCGGCGCTCGCGTTCAGGCGCCTGGTTTTTGGATCGCGCCACGAGATCTGGAACGAGCCCATGTGAAAATCGTGCATCTGAAGGGGCTTCACCGCAATGCCCAGCTTCGCCATTCCGCCCGCAAGCGACGGCGAAACGCGCGACTCGATTTCGAGCGTGTAGTTTTCGTGCAGCGGCCAAAACCGCGGCGCGGCTGAGGCTTCATAGGGCTCCATTCCGAACTCAAGAAGGTTGGCGAGCACCTGCGGCACCGTATAATGTGGCGTTCCCGGCGTTCCCATCCCCAGCCACGGCTCGCCATCTTTCACCAGAAGCGTGCTGCCGGTGATGAACGTCAGCATCCCGTGACCCGTCAGGAAGCCGGCGAACATCGCGTCCAGACCCCAATCGGCCGCCGTGCCCGACATCGGCACGCCGTCGATTGCAATGCCCGGCATGCCGCTGCTCGCGATCGTGTTCAGGAGTTGGCACCAGTTGCCCTGGCTGTCGGCGACGCTCAGCTCGCAACTCCCCGCGCTCGCCGGCGGCGTGGAGGCTCCCGCCGTGGGCATGCCCGCGGCCGCCAGCGCCGGATTTCCCGAGATCAGCCGTACGTGCTCGGTCAAATCGATCTTCGGCCGCGTACGGCGAATCATCTCGGCGATCATCTGGTGCTTCTCTTTCGATAAAACCAGCTCGACGGGAGAATCAAAGAGCTGCGGATCGCGCAGCATCCCCACTTCCCAGCTCGCCCATCGGAGCGCGTGCGCCATGTAGTAAAGCGACTCCGGCGATTCGCTGTAGTGCCCCATTTTCCCAATCCCCAACTGTTCGAGAACCCCCAGAAACATCGACGAAACCATCCCGGTTCGTTCGGGAAGGTTGAGCTGGACAATCTCCTGATCGCGAAAACGATAGCGCAGCGGCTCCACCCAGCGCGGCGGCACGGCGGCCATTTCCGCCATATCAATCTTCCAGCCAAGCCGGTTCGCTTCCGCGACAAAATGCTTCGCCCAATCGCCTTTGGTGAAATAATCGGGACCCTCCGCGGCCAGGCGCTTCAGCGTCGCGGCGAGCTTCGGGTTGCGGAAAGGTTCGCCCACCTGCGGGAAAAAGCCGCTCGGCGTGAAAACCTCGCGGCTGCTTGGAAAATACGTGGTATACGGCGCGTCGAAACTCAACTGCGCGAATTCGAAAGACGAAACCGGATGGCCTTCCTCGGCCCAATGAATCGCGTTCTGGCATAGATCGCTCCAGCGTTTCGACCCGAACCGCGTGTGCGCCGCGGCGAGGCCCGGAATGAAACCGGGAATGCATGCCGCCATCGATGGCCGGTCCTGCGGCGAAGAGAATCCTCCCAATCCCGCCGGCAAGGGTCGAAACGGCGGCAATCCGGACGGCAAACGGCCCGTGCTCTGCAGCTGGTATGCTTTTGAGGTTTTTGCGTCCCAATACAGCATGATTACGCTCCCGCCGTGAGTGGACATCTGCGGCTCGACCGTGGCGCTCATCAGCGCGCCCGCCGTCGCCGCGTCCGCGGCATTTCCGCCCGCGCGCAGCGTTTCGATCATCGTTTCGGTAACCAATGGATGCGAGCTGCTGGCGACGG
>JASHWA010000244.1 GCA_030044325.1 Bryobacteraceae bacterium | reverse complement strand
CGCGAATTCGTTTCGACTTATCCGCAGCGCGGCCTGGTGATCGTCGTTTCCGATTTCTTGGACGACGGCGATTGCGAAAAGCCGCTCCAGTATCTTTCCGATTTCGGGCACGAGCTGATTCTGGTGCAGATCTGGGCGCCGGAGGACCGGGAGCCGCCGTGGGAAGGCGAGCTCGACCTCGAAGACGCGGAAACCGGACAGCATGTCGAGTTATCCTTCGATTCGGACGCGCGGCAAATGTATACGGCCGCGTTCGATGAATATTCGCAAGCTCTTCGCCGCGTCGCGTTGCGCAACCATGGCCGTTACGTGGGATTGCCGGCCAACGTCCCCGTGGATGAAGCGATATTCGGTCCTTTGGTGCGAAGCGGGGCGGTCGAATAGGTGAATTTTCTCAATCTCAGTCTCGGCGAGCTGTTGGGGATCGCGGGCGCGATCTCGGCGGGTGTTGTCGCGCTATATCTCCTGGATCGTTCCAAGCGGAAGCAACTCGTGGCGACGCTGCGGTTCTGGAGCACGGCCGACGTGCGCACGCAGTTGAAGCACCGGCGCAAAATCCAGCAGCCGTGGAGCCTGGTGCTCCAGCTGGTGAGCCTGGCGCTGTTGCTGCTCGCGCTCGCCGGGCCGCGATGGGGCGGGGGGGAAGAGTCCAGCCGCGATCACGTGGTGATTCTCGACAGTTCGGCGTGGATGGGCGCGCGAACGCGCACCGGAATGCTGATGGATGAAGCGCGGGAAGCGGCGCGCAGGTACATTCATGCGCTACCCGCGCGCGATCGCGTGATGGTGGTGCGCGCCGACGCGCTGGCGACGCCGGCGACTCCGTTCGAGCTGAACCGGCGCGTGCTCGATCAGGCGTTGCAGAATTCGCAGCCGGGGGCATCGGCGTTGAATCTGGAGCAGGCGATCGAGTTCGCCGAGCGCGCCCAGAAATTGCAAGCGCAGCGCGCGGGCGAAATCGTGTTCGCGGGCGTGGGGCGCGTCGGAGAGGACGAGGCGACCTTTGCGACTCCGTCGAATCTGCGCGTGCTGCCCATCGCTTCGACACAAGAGAACGTGGGGCTGCGCAAAATCGGGCTGCGCAGGTCGCTGAGCGATCCCGAGCTGTGGGACATTTACGTGGCCGTAAAAAATTACGGAACCCGGCCGCGCGACATTCAGCTTGCGCTCCAGTTCGGCGGCGCGCCGGCGGGATCCAAGGCCTTGACGCTCAAGCCGGGCGCCGAGGAGCAGGCGACGTTCACCTATCGCACGCGCGCCGCGGGCGTGCTCGAAGCGCGCATTATCCCGCACGACGCGTTTCCGCAGGACGATCGCGCGGTGATCGAACTGCCGGCGCAGAAGCCGCTCCACGTGACGGTGTACTCCGACCAGCCGCAGGCGCTGCGCGCGCTGTTTGCCTCGAATCCGCAGGTGAACGCCGAATTCGAGCAATCTGCGAAGTTCGATGCGCAGGCCAGCGCGGATGTGGTGGTGCTCGACCGCTTCGCCCCGCCGGCGCGCCCGCGCGCCGATTCGATCTGGATCGAGCCGCCGGCGGCGGGGTCGCCGATTCCGGTTCGCGAGACGCGCAGGGGCGTAAAGCTGGAGCGCTGGCGGCCGGATTCGCCGCTCGGCACCGGGCTGCGCACCAAGGATCTGGAACTGGCGTCGGCGGAAATTCTGGCGCCCCAGCGCGGCGATATTCCCGTGGCCGAATCGAGCAACGGCGCGCTGATCGCGGCGCGCGCAGGACCGCCGAAAATCGTGGTGATCGGATTCGAGCCGCTGGGTTCGTCTATGAAATACGAGCTCGCCACTCCGCTGCTCACGGCCAACATTCTGCGCTGGATGGCGCCGGAGACATTCCGCCGCTGGGAGGTGCAGGCGGGTTCGGTGGGGACAGTGAATGTCGCGGTCGACGCGGGGGCAGATCCCGCGAATGTGCGCGTGGTTACCGAAGATCAGGCGCCCCTTCCGTTCACCATCGAGGGAAATACGCTGCGATTTTTTGCGGGCGCGCCGGGGACGGTTCGGGTGCTCGCGGGCGAGCGCGAAACGGATTTTTCGCTGACGCTTCCCGATCCGGGCGATGTGGTGTGGCGCGCGCCTGCCAATGTCCGGCGCGGAATTCCGCGCGCCGCCGCGATCGGGACCGCGGCAACCGATTTCTGGCCATGGCTGGCGCTCGCGGGCGGAATCGGGCTGCTGGCGGACTGGCTGCTGTTCGGACGATCGCGCGCGTTCCGGCTGCGCGCGGCAAAGGTGGCGGCGCGCGTTCATACGGCGTGGAGGAAGGCGTCATGACGTTCGATCGCGCGTGGGTGCTGGCAGTAGCCTGGATTCCGCTCGCCTGGATGGCGTTCGAATGGCGGCGAACCTCGCGGCATGGAGCGCTGGTGATGAAGGCGCTCTCGCTCGCGGCGATTGTATTCGCGCTGGCCGAGCCGAGGCTGAGCGTTTCGGAAACAAAGGTAGCTCTCGCCGTTCTGGTGGATACCTCCGCCAGCGTTTCGCCCGCGGATCTCGACCACGCGTCGCGGATCGCCGATGCGATCGCTGATCAGCGCAGCCGCAACTGGATGCGCGTGATTCCGTTCGCGCGCGCGACACGGGCGCTCGATCGCAATGAGGGGCGCGAGGAGGGCGAGAAGACGTGGCATCTTCGCCATACGGCGGGCGAAGCGGGCCGCGCGACCGATCTCGAAGCGGCGATTCGCGAGGCTGCGGCGTCGCTGCCGGCGGGGATGGTTCCGCGCATCGCGCTGATCTCGGATGGCGAGCAGAATAAAGGAAGCGTCGCGCGCGCGGCGTGGCAGGCGAAGCAGCTCGGAATTCCGATTGACACGTATGCGATGAAGGGGCTCCCGGAGCCGGCGCTGCGTCTCGAATCGGTGAGCCTTCCCGGGCTGGCGTTCACCGGCGAACGTTTTCCGATCGACCTGGTGGTTTCCGCGCCGAAATCGGGCGCGGCGGAAGTGGAGCTGAGCGCGGAGGGACGCATGCTTGGCGAGACGCAGGTGCAGCTCGCATCCGGTGAAACGCCGATTCGCATGCACGCGAGTCTCAACACGCCCGGCACGCTGGACCTGTCGATCGCGGTTCGCGCGGCAGGCGCGGGCGAGGTTCGCGTGGACCAGGCGGTGACGCTGCGCCGGCCGAAAGTGTTGTACGTCACGGGCGACGAGCCGGGCGTGAATTCGCACCTGGCGGCGACGCTTACCGCCGCGCAGTTCGACGTCCAGCGCTCGAATGAATTCTCGAATCAGAATCTGTCGGATTACCAGCTGCTGGTGCTCGACAACTGGGATCTGGAGGACGTTGCGGCGGCGCGCAAAGCGGAAGTCGAAAAATACGTGCAGCAGGGCGGCGGATTGCTGGTGATCGGCGGCGAGCGCAACATGTACGTCGAGGATAAGGAAAAAGTCGAGGATCCGCTGGAACGCGCGATGCCGGCGAAACTGGCGCCGCCGCGATCGCCCGAAGGAACCGCGGTGGTGTTGATCATCGACAAATCGTCATCGATGGAGGGGCGCAAGATCGAGCTGGCCCGGCAGGCCGCCGTGGGGGTGGTGGATAATCTGCGGCCGATTGACATGGTCGGCGTGCTCATCTTCGACAATTCGTTTCAATGGGCCGTGCCGATGCGCCGCGCCGAGGACCGCACGCTGATCAAGCGGCTGATTTCCGGAATCACGCCGGATGGGGGGACACAGATCGCGCCGGCGCTGGCCGAGGCGTATCATCGCATTCTCGTCTCGAAGGCGACGTTCAAGCACATCGTTCTGCTGACCGACGGAATTTCCGAAGAGGGCGATTCGCTGGAGCTTTCGCGCGATGCGCTGGCGAAGCGCGTGACCATTTCGACGGTGGGCCTGGGGCAGGACGTGAATCGCGCGTATCTCGAAAAGATCGCGCAAGTTGCCGGAGGAAAATCGTACTTTCTGAACGAGCCGGCGGGACTCGAACAGATTCTGCTGCGCGACGTGATGGAGCACACCGGCTCGACCGCGATCGAGCATCCGCTGAAGGCGGAAGTGAAAAAAGAAACCGAGATTCTGGACGGCGTGGCGGTCGACACGGCGCCGGCCCTCAAAGGCTACGTGAAGTTCATCGCCAAGCCGAGCGCGGAAACGATTCTGGGCATCGACCGCGATCCGCTGCTTTCGCGCTGGCAATACGGACTGGGACGCGCCGCGGTGTTCGCGTCGGATGCGAAAGCGCGGTGGGCGGCGGACTGGATCACCTGGAAAGGTTACGACAAGTTGTGGACCAACGTCGCGCGCGATCTGCTGCCGCACGCGCAGTCAGGCGAAGCGGCGGTCCAGTTCGACAGCGCCAACAGCGACCTGGTGGTGGATTACCGGCTGGGCCGCGACGTTCCGGAACCAGATAAAATTCCCGAAATTTTCGTTTTCGGCGCGGATGGTTTTGAGAAGCCCATCGGTGTCAAGAAAATCGCGGCGGGACAGTATCGCGGGCGGTTGCAGATCGGCTCGCGCGAGGGGTTGTTCCGCGTGCGTCCGCTCGCCGAGTCGCGCGCGTTTCCCGAAACGGGGTTGTACCGCCCGGAGATGGAGCTGACCGAGTACGGATCAAACCAGACGCTGTTGAAGCAGGTGGCCGAGTTCACCGGGGGAAGATTCGAGCCGAATGCGAAGAACGTGTTCGACCCCGGCAACCGGTCGATCGCTTCGAGCATGCAGCTATGGCCCGGATTCCTGGCGCTGGCGATCGCGCTGAACCTGGTCGAGCTGATCATGCGCAAGTGGAAGGGCGTGCTCGGAAGGTAGCGGTTCGAGCGCGATCCGGTGGCCGCGGCGGACGCTCCGCGAAAGTGGGACGATCCGTAACTCTGATAACCTTGAACTTCATACATGTCCGATCAGAAATTGCAGGTCATCCCGCTCGGGGGACTGGGCGAGTTCGGGATGAACTCGATGGCGCTGCGCCTCGGCGACGATATCATCGTCATCGACGCCGGCATGATGTTTCCGGATGCCGAGCTGATGGGCGTCGACATCGTCACGCCTGATTTTTCCTATCTCGAAGAGAATGCCGGACACGTGCGCGGGCTGGTTCTCACCCACGGGCACGAGGACCACATCGGAGGCGTTCCGTTTCTGCTGGCGCAGCTGAACGTTCCGGTTTACGGCACGGCGTTCACGCTGGCGCTGGTGGAGCGGCGTCTCGAAGAACACTCGCTGCTCGAACAGGCGCGGCTCAACGTGATCAAGCCGGGTGAGCGGCTCACGCTCGGCGCGTTTTCGATCGAATTCATTCACGTGACGCATTCGATCGTGCAGTGCGTGGCGCTGGCGATCACCACGCCGCTCGGGGTGGTCATCCACACCGGCGACTTCAAGGTGGATCCGACGCCCACCGATAATGAGCTGTTCGACCTGCATACGCTCGCGGCGTACGGCAAGCGCGGCGTGCTGCTGCTGCTTTCCGATTCGACCAACGTCGATCGTCCCGGCTACACGGAAAGCGAGCGCGCGGTGGCGCCGCGGCTCGAGGATCTGTTCGTGCGCTCGCCGCGCCGGCTGGTGATCACCTGTTTTTCAAGCTCGATTCACCGGCTCCAGCAGATCGTCGATCTGGCGGAGGAGTACGGGCGCAAAGTGGCTTTCGTGGGGCGCAGCATGCTCGCGACCACGGAGATCGCGCACGATCTGGGTTTGCTGAAAATTCCGAACGGAATTCTGCTGCGCCCGCAGGACCTGATGCAGACGCCGCCCAACAAAGTGGTCGCGGTGGTGAGCGGAACGCAGGGCGAGCCGATGTCGGCGATGTCGCGCGTGGCCGTCGATAATCACAAATCGCTTTCGATCGAGCCCGGCGACACGGTGGCGCTGAGCGCGCGCATCATCCCGGGCAACGAAAAAGCGATTTATCGCATGATGAACCACCTGGCGCGGCGCGGTGCGGACGTCATTTACGGTCCGATGAATCCCCCCGTCCACGTTTCCGGCCACGGCAGCGCGGAGGAGTTGCGGTTGGTGCTGAACCTGGTGCGTCCGCGATTCTTCCTGCCGATACACGGCGAATACCGGCAGCTCGCCAAGCACGCGCAGCTCGCGCAGCATTTGAGCCACGCGGGTCTCGAAGCAACCTTCGTGCTCGAATCGGGCGAAACGCTGGAAATCGACGATATGGGCGCGCGCAAGGGCGAGCCCATTCCGGTGGGGCGCGTGTGCATCGATTCGGGGACGCTCGATGAAGTGGTCGAAGACATGGTGATTCGCGATCGGCGGCATCTGTCGGAAGACGGATTCGTGCTGCCGATCATCGCCATCAACAAGCACAGCGGCAAGCCGGAGGGATTGCCCGAAATCGTGAGCCGCGGGTTCATGTCGCTTGAGGAATCGAGCGAGGTGCTGCAAGAAGCGCGCAACATCGTGATCAAGACGATCGACAATTCGACCGCGGAGGAGCGCGGCGACTGGGGCGTGATCCAGGAAAAAATCCGCGTGGATCTGAAGCGTTATTTGACCAAGCAGACGTCGCGAAGGCCGCTGATCATGCCCGTGATTCTGGAGGTTTAAGATCGGGCGAAGTCGACGCTTACGCTATAAACCCGACCAAATGGCATAGTTCTGGATGGGAGCCCAGGACGGCGAGACAGTGTGCGCGCTACTCGACGTTGATCTTTTTGCCGTGGGTCTCCCGGCGGCTCAGATTTTCGATGCGCCGGTCGATCAGCTCGCGCATGCCCTTGAGCATTTCGACCCGCGCATTACGGAAATGCTGGACCGCTTCGGGCGCAGGCTCGAGCGAGCGCAAGAACTGTTTCAGCTCCTCGCAGAAAGTGTCGATCATCGGGAACTGCCTGGGCTGCTCGCCCGCGTGTCCAGCGCTTTGCGTTTCTTCCATATCTATCTCTCCCTTAGCTCCACCACCAGCTTGCCACTTTCCAGGCGCGCGCGCTTGGGTTCGAGCGCGGCCATCGAGGTCGGAAGGCCGATGTGACGGCGCAGCGTTCCGATCTCGATCACTAACTCGTCCGCCTTCTTGAACAATCCTACCTCGCCTTTGGAGGCGAACGGCAGGTCGAGATGAATCTCCCAGCGGTCTTCCAGCTTTTCGAAGGTGTACGGCCGTCCGGCGCGAACGACGGCGGCGGGATCCTGTGCGTCGGAGTACAGCGCGCGGGCCAGTTCCTCGAGTCGATCCCGTCCCAGCACTTCATGCGTGAACAGCGGGACGCGGCGCACGGCGACCGGCGCGAAATATTCTTCCATTTCAGCGAGGATGGCCTGCTGCGACGTGCGCCATTCGACGAAAAATTGGTCGTGAATTTCAACCGGCAGAACGCGATTGGCAAGAATCGCGTCCACGGTGAGGCCGTGCAGCGAAAAATAGACAAAGGTCCGCTGGGTTTCGCGCAGAACCATCCGCTCCGCGTTGGTGACCAGCCGCACGCTGGTGATGGCGGGATCGGAAAGCAGCGTGTCGATGCCTTCCAGCTTGCGAAACAACTGCGCGATGTTGCTGAAGTAGTTGTCGGGCGGCAGCTCCACCGGCGAAACACGGTTGGCGATCGGCCGGACGGCTTTGAGCATGGTGCGCTGGAACGGGAAAATGTGCTTCATGTACCATTCGAGCGTGGTGGGCATGCTGACGAAGCGTAGCGACTCGGCCGTGGGGGCGCAATCGAGCACCAGAACGTCGTAGCGGCCCTCGCGCTGGTATTGATTCACGTACATCATCGCGCTCAGCTCTTCCATTCCGGGCAGGATGGCGAGCTCTTCGGCCTCGACGTCGCTGACGCCGGTGGTGCGCAGCACCGACGAAACGTAGCCGTTGATCTCCTGCCAGTGGCGCCGGATTTCGTGCTGGATGTTCACTTCCTGAATGTCCAGCGTGGGCAGGATCGCGAAGGGTTCGCTGGTGCGCTGGTGAAACAGGTCGCCTCCCAGGTTAAACGCGTCGCCGAGGCTGTGCGCCGGATCGACGCTCATGACCAGGGTGCGTTTCCCCAGTTGCGCCAGGCGAACGCCGGTGGCCGCGGCGAGGCTGGTTTTGCCTACGCCGCCTTTGCCGCTGAACAAAAGAATGCGCACACCACCATGGTAATGGACGCTCCGCCGGCGATGAAACAACGGAAGGCTTGATCAGCGCCCGATCGAACCGATCACCTCTTCGATTGTCTCCGCCGCGAAATCCGCCTGCTCCCTGGTGATCACCAGCGGCGGGCACAACCGTATCGAATTCGGCCCCGCGCCGAGCGTCAGCAGCCCTTGCTCGAAACACCGATACACGATCTTGTCGCGCAGATCCGGCGCGCGCTCTTTGGTTTGCTGGTCCCGCACAATTTCGATGCCGATCATCAATCCCAACCCGCGCACATCGCCGACGATCGGATATTTTCGCGGCAGCTCGCCCAGACGGCCCAGCAAATGCCGTCCAACGCGATCTGCATTCTCGACCAACTCACGCTCGAGCAGCTCCATCGTCGCCAGAGCGGCAGCAATGCACACCGGATTTCCGCCGAACGTTGACGCGTGCGCGCCAGGAGTCCAATCCATGATGTCCGCCCGCGCGATGGTCGCTCCCAGCGGCATCCCGCTCGCGATTCCCTTCGCCAACGCCAGAATGTCCGGCACGAATCCAAAATGCTCCGATGCGAACATTTTTCCCGTCCGCCCCATTCCGCTCTGGACTTCGTCGGCGACAATCAAAATCCCATATTTGTCCGCCAGCCGCCGCAATTCGTCGAAAAATTTCTTCGGCGGAACGATATAGCCGCCTTCTCCCTGCACCGGCTCCACGAAAATCGCCGCAACTTCCTCGGCTGGAACGGTTTGCCGGAAGAGAGGATCCTCGATCGCCTGCACGCACTCCACCGCGCACTGATCCGGCGTCTGGCCGTAGGGACAGCGATAGCAGTCCGGGTACGGAACATGGTGCACTCCCGGCATCATGGGGAAAAATCCGCGCTTCTGCACGTTCTTCGATCCCGTGAGCGCAAGCGATCCCATCGTCCGGCCGTGGAACGCGCCGAAAAACGCGACGAATTGCGTCCGTTTGGTGTGATACCGCGCCATCTTCAGAGCCGCCTCGATCGCTTCCGTTCCCGAATTGCCGAAATAAACCCTCCTCGGCAAGTTCCCCGGGGCAAGCATCGAGAGCTTTTCCGCGAGCGCGACCATGTTTTCGTAGTAAAAATCGGTTCCCGACATGTGGATCAGCCGGGCAGCCTGATCCTGAATCGCTCGAACCACTTGCGGGTGACAATGGCCGGTCGAGCAGACCGCGATCCCTGCACTGAAATCGAGGAATCGGTTCCCGTCTGCGTCTTCTACGATCGCGCCCTCCCCTCGCGCCGCGACCAGCGGATACGACCGCGTATAGGACGGCGAGAGCACCGCGCCATCGCGCTCGATCACCCGCCGCGCCTTCGGTCCAGGCAGCGCGGTTTGAAGATTCGGCAGATCGGAACGAACGAGGTCCGTTTTCTGCATAACAACTCCTTATTTTTGTTGCTTCTCTCTGCGCCTGAGGGAACGGTAAGCCGAGTGCAGGGGGTTAGTCGGAGCCGAAAAGCGATGGCCGTGCTGTGGAAGGAGTCGCCATAACCTAAGTCGATGATATCACGAAAAGATTGAATCCGATCCGGAATAGGCGGCATCCAAATGTTGACAACAACGGACTAAAGATTATTGCCAATACGTGCTATAATCTGATCGAGGCTTTTGATCGTATGGACTTTTCCCGCTTCACCGAAAAACTCCAGGAGGGCTTGCGCGCCGCGCAATCCATCGCAAATCGCTATGGCCAGCAACAACTTGATGTCGAGCACCTGCTGACGGCGCTGATCGAGCAGGAGGGCGGACTGGCACAATCGGTTCTCGCCAAGGCCGGGATTGATCTGAAGGCCCTGCACCGTTCGCTCACGCAGGAGCTCGAGCGGCTGCCGAAAGTCTCCGGCTCGGGTCCGGGGATGGATCAGATTTACATCACCCAACGCCTGCAAAAATTGCTAACCAGGGCGGAAGACGAAGCCAAGGGCCTCAAAGACGAGTACATCTCGGTGGAGCACGTTCTGCTCGCGGCGACCGACGAAAAAATCTTCAAAGACCTCGGCATCACGCGCGAACGCCTGATGCGCACTCTTCAGGAGGTGCGCGGATCGCAGCGCGTAACGTCACCCAATCCGGAAGAGACTTACGAAGCCCTCGAAAAATACGGCCGCGATCTGACCAAGCTCGCGCAGCAGGGCAAGCTCGACCCGGTGATTGGACGCGATGAAGAGATTCGCCGGGTGATCCAGGTGCTTTCACGCCGAACCAAGAACAATCCGGTGCTCATCGGCGAGCCGGGCGTGGGAAAGACGGCGATCGTCGAGGGACTGGCGCAGCGCATCGTCCGCGGCGACGTTCCGGAGGGTTTGAAGAACAAGCGCGTAGTCGCGCTCGATATGGGTGCGCTGATCGCCGGTGCGAAGTTCCGCGGCGAGTTCGAAGAGCGCCTCAAGGCCGTATTGAAAGAAGTGCAGAGCGCCGAAGGCCAGATCATTCTGTTCATCGATGAGCTGCACACGGTGGTCGGCGCCGGAAAAGCCGAAGGCGCAATGGACGCTGGCAATCTCCTGAAACCGATGCTCGCGCGCGGAGAACTGCACTGCATCGGCGCGACCACGCTCGACGAATATCGCAAGCACATCGAGAAAGACGCGGCGCTCGAACGCCGCTTCCAGACCGTTCTGGTCGATCAGCCGACGGTCGAAGACACCATTTCGATCCTGCGCGGCCTGCGCGAGCGCTATGAAACGCACCATGGCGTGCGAATCAAGGATTCCGCGCTTGTCGCCGCGGCCGTGTTGAGCCAGCGCTACATCTCGGATCGATTCCTGCCGGACAAGGCGATCGACCTGGTGGATGAAGCCGCGGCCAAGCTGCGAACCGAGATCGATTCGATGCCGGCCGAGCTCGATGAGCGGCTGCGGCGCCAGATGCAGCTCCAGATCGAGCGGGAAGCGCTCAAAAAGGAATCCGATAAAGCCTCGCGCGAACGGCTCGCAAAAATCGATAAAGAACTGGCCGAGCTCAAGACTGAAACGGCCGCGCTTCAGGCGCAATGGAAAGCTGACCAGGAGACCATCCGCCATCAGCGCGAACTGCGCGCCCAGATCGAGCAGGTGAAGGTCGAAATCGAGCAGGCCGAACGCGCCTACGATCTCAACAAAGCCGCCGAGCTCAAGTACGGCAAGCTGACCGCTCTCGAAAAACAACTCGAAAAAGAGCGCCGTGAAACCACGCTGCTCAAAGAGGAAGTCGATGAAGAGGACATTGCGCAGGTGGTCAGCCGCTGGACCGGAATTCCGGTGACCAAGCTGATGGAAGGCGAGGTCGAGAAGCTGATCCATCTTTCCGATGAGCTGCACAAGCGCGTCGTGGGACAGGATGAAGCCGTGGACGCGGTGGCCGACGCGGTGATGCGCGCTCGCGGAGGGTTAAAGGATCCCAAGCGGCCCATCGGCAGTTTCCTCTTCCTGGGGCCGACCGGCGTCGGGAAAACCGAGCTGGCCCGCGCTCTGGCGCAATATCTGTTCGATGACGAGCACGCGATGATTCGCATCGACATGTCCGAGTATCAGGAAAAGCACACGGTCTCGCGACTGGTCGGCGCGCCTCCGGGATACATCGGATTCGAGGAAGGCGGCCAGTTGACCGAAGCAGTCCGCCGGCGGCCATATTCGGTGGTGCTGCTGGACGAGATCGAAAAAGCTCACCAGGACGTGTTTCACGTGCTGCTGCAGGTTTTGGACGACGGCCGGCTCACGGATGGCCAGGGACGCACGGTGGATTTTAAAAACACCATCGTGATCATGACCTCCAACGCCCAGCGCGACGAATTGCCGCGCCTGTTCCGCCCCGAATTCCTGAATCGCGTGGACGAAATCATCACTTTCCATCGATTGACCGAAGCTCAATTGAAGAAAATCGTCGAAATTCAGCTCCACACCTTGCGCGCGCGTCTGGCCGAGCGCCATATCGAGCTGGTTCTCTCGGATTCCGCGCGTGAGCACCTGGTGAAAGTGGGCTACGATCCGACCTTTGGCGCGCGGCCGTTGAAGCGCGCCATTCAGAAAGAAGTGGAAACTCCGCTGGCGCGAAAAATCGTCGCCGGCGAAGTCCGTGACGGCCAGAAAGTGCTCGTCACCGAGCGGGGAAACCAGCTCGTGTTTCAAGTCGAGTCCGGCGTACGCGCCGAAGCATCTTAATTATGGTGGACACTATGGAAAAAGATATTCAGATCAGCACGCTTCCGCTGTTGCCGCTGAAAAACGCGGTGTTGTTTCCGGGACTGCTGATGCCGCTTTCGGTCGGCCGTCCCGCATCGCTCGCCGCGGTCGAAAAGGCTCTGGCGACCGAAGAGAAAGAGATCGTGGTGGTGACCCAGCGTGACCCGACTGTGGACACGCCCGCCGCGAGCGATCTGTACACGATCGGCGTTCGCGCCGTGATCCGGAAAGCCGGCCGCACCAAGGAGCAGATCGAAATACTGGTCTACGGCGAGGAGCGCGTGGTGCTGGTGAAGGTGGAAGAAAACGGGTCGATGATGGCGCGTGTGCGCTCCCTCCCGCTGCCCGACGACACCAGCCGCGAAACCGAGGCGCTGACGCTGTCGATCGTCGAAATGGGGTCGAAATTCATCGGCCTGGTGCAGGCGCAGAACACCACGCCGCAGGAGATCGCGCGGATGTTCACTTCGCAGGAAGATCCGCTGCGGCTGGCCTATGTTTTAGCCTCGATCATGAATTTGGAAAGCGCGCGCGCGCAGTCCTTGCTGGAAGCGCCTACGCGAATCGAGGCTCTGCGCATGGTCCACGGATGGCTGGCGCATGAAGTGGAAGTGCTGGAGCTGCGCAACAAGATTACCGAAGAAGCGCGCGGCGAAATGTCGCGCGAGCAGCGCGAATATATTTTGCGCCAGCAGAAGCGCGCCATCGAACAGGAGCTCGGCGAAAAGAATCCCGAGCAGGCCGAAGTCGAGACGCTGCGCGAAAAGCTGGCGAAGGCGGAGCTTTCCGAAGACGTGCGCAAGGAAGCCGAGCGCGAGCTGGGGCGTCTTGAAAAAATTCCCAACGCGTCGCCGGAGTTTACCGTGATCCGCACCTGGCTCGAATACGTGATCGAGCTGCCGTGGAAGATCCGCACCGACGACAATCTCGACATCGCGCGGGCGCGAACCGTGCTCGACGAAGATCACTACGGATTGCCCAAGATCAAAGAGCGAATCCTGGAGCACTTGGCCGTGTTGAAGCTGAATCCGGAAGCGAAAGCTCCCATTCTGTGCTTCGTCGGCGCGCCCGGAGTGGGAAAAACTTCGCTGGGCCAGTCGATCGCGCGGGCGCTGGGACGCAAGTTCGAAAGAATGAGCCTCGGCGGATTGCACGATGAAGCCGAGCTGCGTGGGCATCGCAGAACGTACATCGGCGCCCTGCCGGGCCGGTTGATTCAGGCCATGCGCCGCGCGGGCGCGAACAATCCCGTGCTGATGCTCGACGAAGTGGATAAGATCGGCCACGATTTCCGCGGCGATCCGGCGTCGGCGCTGCTCGAAGTGCTCGATCCGGAGCAGAACAAAACATTCCGCGATAACTACCTCGATCTGCCGTTCGATCTGTCGAAAGTGCTGTTCGTCACTACGGCGAACACGCTCGATACCATTCCGGCGCCTCTGCTCGACCGTATGGAGATCCTGCGGCTGAGCGGATACAGCGAAGAAGAAAAGGCCGTGATCGCGCGGCGTTACCTGATCCCGCGCCAGTTGGCGCAAACCGGGATCAAGCCGGAGCAGATCGACATCACCGATGAAGCCTTGAAGCGGCTGATCAGCGCGTACACGCGGGAAGCCGGTGTGCGGCGTCTCGAACAGACGCTGGGACGCGTGATCCGCAAGGTCGCGCTGAAATTCGCCGAAAGCGAGCCGACTCACGTCGTGGTGAAACCCGAAGACCTCGTCGAGATGCTGGGACCCGAGCCGATTCCGCCGGAAAGCGCCCGCAAGGATCTTCCGCCGGGCGTGGCGACCGGCCTCGCCTGGACCGAAGCCGGCGGCGACGTGCTGTATATCGAAGCCTCGCTGCTTCCCAACGGCAAGGATCTGACCATCACTGGGCAGTTGGGCGACGTGATGCAGGAATCGGCCAAAACGGCGCGCAGCTTCGTGTGGTCGCACGCAGTCGAGTTGGGAATCGATTCGGCGAAATTCCTCAACAGCGGCCTGCACATTCACGTTCCGGCGGGCGCGACGCCCAAGGATGGGCCGTCGGCGGGCGTCACGATGACCACCGCGATCGCCTCGGTCTATGCGGGCGTGGCCGCCAGAAGCGATACGGCGATGACCGGCGAAGTGACCCTGACCGGTCTAGTGTTGCCGATCGGCGGCGTCAAAGAGAAGGTGCTCGCGGCGCGCCGCGCGGGATTGCGGCGCGTGATCCTGCCGCGGGGCAATCAAAAAGACCTGCGCGATCTTCCCGATGATGTTCGCAAGGAGATGACCTTCATCTTCGCGGACCGGGTGGAAGACGTGCTGCGCGAAATGCTGCCCGGCTGGCTGTTTTCGCCGGCCAAAGCGGCGTAAGGCCGGGTAGGAGGAAGTGGGGCGCCCCACTTCCTACTACCCACTTCCCGCTACCCAGTTACCACTCCCCATGTAAAATAAAGAATGGTCACAGAAACCATTCCGGAAGGCCTGACTTTCGACGACGTGCTGCTTCTGCCTGCCCGCAGCGACGTTGTTCCGGCCGAAACCGACACCCGCACCCGCCTTTCCCGCAAAATCAGCATCAACATCCCCATCGTCAGCTCCGCCATGGATACCGTCACGGAATCCCACCTGGCGATTGCTCTTGCGCAGCAGGGCGGACTCGGCATCATTCATCGCAGCATGTCCATCGAGCGGCAGGCCGAAGAGGTGGATCGCGTGAAGCGCTCGGAAAGCGGCATGATCGTCGATCCCGTGACCGTCGAGCCGGAGCAGAAAATCTCCGACGCGCTCGATGTGATGAAGCGCTACCGCATTTCCGGGGTCCCGGTGACCAAGCGCGGAAAACTGGTCGGCATTCTCACCAATCGCGACCTGCGCTTTGAGACGCGCTTCGATCTGCCCATCGAAAACGTCATGACCAAGGAGAATCTGATTACGGTCGGGGTGGGCACGACGCTGGAAGAAGCCGAAGCGATCCTGCACCAGCATCGCGTCGAAAAATTGCTGGTGGTCGACGATCAGTACAATTTGAAAGGTCTCATCACGGTCAAAGACATCCAGAAAAAATTAAAATATCCCAGCGCGGCGAAAGACGAGCAGGGCCGTCTGCGCGTGGGTGCGGCGCTCGGCTCCTCGGGCGATTTTCTGGGGCGCGCGCAGGAGCTGGTCAAGCGCAAAGTGGACGTGCTGGCGATCGATTCCGCGCACGGCCATCAGGTTCGCGTGATGGACGCCGTCAAAACCATCAAGCGCGCGCTGCCGGACGTCGAGCTTTTGGCGGGAAACGTCGCCACCAGGGAAGCCGCCTGCGATTTGATCCGTCTGGGCGTGGACGGAATTAAGGTGGGCATCGGCCCGGGATCGATCTGCACCACGCGAATCGTCAGCGGAGCGGGCGTTCCGCAAATTACCGCGATCGTCGAATGCTCCAGCGCCGCGCAAGGCTCGGGCGTTCCGGTCATCGCCGACGGCGGCATCAAATTCTCGGGCGACATCACCAAGGCCATCGCAGCGGGCGCCGATTCGGTGATGATCGGCAGCCTCTTCGCCGGAACCGAAGAAAGCCCCGGCGAGACGATTCTGTACCAGGGCCGCACGTTTAAGAGCTATCGCGGAATGGGCTCGCTCGGCGCGATGGCCGCAGGCTCGGATCGCTACAACCAGGACCAGAGCGGCAAGCTGGTTCCCGAAGGAATCGAGGGCCGGGTCCCATACAAAGGAATGCTCGCCGAGCTGGTGTATCAATTAGTGGGTGGACTAAAGGCGGGCATGGGCTACTGCGGCTGCGGAACGATCGACGAACTGCGCGAGAAAGCTCGTTTCGTGCGGGTGACGTCGGCCGGCCTGCGCGAGAGCCACGTCCACGACGTAATCATCACCAAGGAAGCTCCCAACTATCGCCTGGAGTAGCCGCACCGCCGTAACGCCAACTTCATGCGGCTTCGGTACAATACCCGCATGAACTGCTACGGACCCAAAGAACTCGCCGCCGCGTTCCGCACCGTGCGGAACAATACTCTCAAAGTCGCCGAGGAGATCGACGAAAGCAACTACGGCTTTGAGGCCGCCCCCGGAACACGCACGGTCGCCCAGACGCTCGTTCATATCCTCCAGGCGCCGCAGATGCAGGAACACATCCAGTCGAACAAGCTCCAAACCCTCGAAGGCTTCGATTTCATAGCGTTCTTCGGGCCCCTGATGGCCGAAGAGCAGAAACCGCATTCCAAAACCGAGATCCTCACACTCCTGACCGAACAGGGCGAGCATTTCGCTCATTTCCTCGAATCGCTCTCCGACGATTTCCTCGCCGAAACCGTCGCCATGCCCTACGGCCCCTCCAGGTCGCGCTTTGAAATGCTCCTCGGCGTCAAAGAGCACGAAATGCATCACCGCGCCCAGTTGATGTTGATGGAAAGAATGCTCGGCATGGTCCCGCACCTGACACGCGAGATGAACGCCCGTATGGAACAGATGATGAAGGCGCGCGCCGGGACTGTTTGATACGCGCGCCTGTTTGATACCATAGATCCATGCAATCCAAGCTCGTTCTCGCCGGCATCGCCGCCGCCGCCGTCGTCGCGGTCGCCCTCGCGCAGGAGCCCACCAAGTCGGTTTGGGATGGCGTCTACACCGAGGATCAGGCCAAGCAGGGTCAGGGGTATTACAACTCGGAATGCGCGTCCTGTCACGGCGATCAGTTGAACGGGGGCGAAATGGCCCCGCCTCTGGCCGGAGGCGAGTTCCTGTCCAACTGGAACGGCATCACCGTCGGCGACCTGTTCGAGCGCATCCGCACCGGCATGCCCCCCAGCGATCCCGGCAAGGTCGGACGCGAGCCCAAAGCCGCCATCGTCGCCTATATGCTGCAGATGAACAAGTTTCCGGCCGGCTCCGCCGCGCTTGCCTCCGATACCGAGTCGCTCAAGCAGATCAAGATCGAAATGATCAAACCCGACAAGAAATAA
>JASHWA010000243.1 GCA_030044325.1 Bryobacteraceae bacterium | reverse complement strand
CTACAACCCGCACAGGAAATCCGCGTCCAAAACCTACGCCTTGGCCGCGGCCGTCTCTTTCGATTCGTGATAGTCCTGCTCTGTGTTCACCGACCAGATATTCGACTTATCCGTTCTTCCCGACGAAATATTATCCACCGCCGTCATCGCCGTCAGCATCGAGTGATCCTGGTTATTGTATTTGTGCATCCCGTTGCGCCCCACCAGGAATAAATTGTCGAATCGATCGAAGTAATCGCGAATTTCGTCGAACCGGTCGTACGCGCCGAAATAGGCGGGGTAAGTTTTCGGCACCCGGATCACCGTCGCATCCACAACGTCGGAGCGCGAGATCATTCCGATCCGCTCCATCTCCTCCGCCGCCAGATCCGCCATTTTCGACGACGGCCAGTTCCATATTGCGTCCGTGTCGTTGCAGAAATATTCCAAACCGACCCACGTCGTTTTCGGATCGGCCACCATGTACGGGCTCCAGTTGTTGAAAATCTGGATGCGCCCCACCAGCACGTCCGGCTCCTGCACGTAAATCCAGTTGTCCTTGAGCCCGCCCTCTTCGTTTCCAATGCGCAGTTTTCTTAACAGCAGTCCGACGGTGACGAAGTCGCGATAAATCAACCCATCGCTCACCGTCCGCACGTTTTCCGGAACCTCCGTATCCAGACTCCGCGTCAGCTCCTTGATCGGCATGGTCGAAAAAACGTAATCCGCGCGAAACGCGCGCCTCCGCCCGTCCTCATCCACCGCTTCCACGCTCGTCACGCGATTCCCGTCCGTCGCGATCTTGTCCACCGACCATCCGGTGTGGATCGATCCGCCCATCCGCACCACGTTCTCGGCCACCGTGTCCCAGAGCTGCCCCGGCCCCAGCTTGGGATACAAAAATTTTTCGATCAGCGAGGTTTCCGTCTCCTTCTGGCTGATGCCCTTGGGCGCGCCGCGCAGCTTTTTGAGCATGTGCAGGACGGCTCTGTAGATCGAAAGCCCCTTGATGCGCTGCGCTCCCCACTCCGCGCTGATTTCGCTGCACGGAACTCCCCACACTTTTTCCGTGTAGGATTTGAAAAACGTGAGATACAGCTGCCGGCCGAAGCGATTGATCAGAAAATGCTCGAGCGAGGTCTCCGGCTGGATCCGGAACATCGCGCTTTTCGCGTAACTCACGCCGATTTTCGCCGTCCGCACCGGTCCCAGGTTCTTCAGCGTCTGCGGAGAAAGCGCAATCGGATATTCGAAAAATTTGCGCAGAAAATAAATCCGCGACTTGCGATTCCGGATCAGCATCACCCGGTCGTCTTTTTCCGGATCCGCGCCGCCCGTGTGCGCGAGCTCGCGATGCTGGTTCTGATAGCTGATGAAGTGGCTCGCCTCGCCGGTCGATTCGAGCGGCAGAATGTCCAGCCACCAGTTCATCACCCGGTCCGATTTTGAAAAGAACCGGTGCCCGCCGATGTCCATGCGGTTGCCTTTGTAATTCACCGTGCGTGAAATTCCGCCCATCGCGCGCGATTTTTCAAGCACCACCGGCGTGATGTCGGTGCGGCGCAGAAGCTCAAGCGCGGCGGTCAAGCCGGCCGGACCTGCCCCGATGATGACCGCTTGGCGGCGATTGGAAGGCACTACTTCAAAGTTTACTAGGCTCGATTCCGTAATTTGCATGGTTCTAAGAAAGCAATCGGGCGGAACGTGGAATTCGATACCCCTCTCCTAAAGCACGCGGAACGCCCCTTGCTTTCTCTGGCGTTAGCGACTGCGCGATACCACCATCCTCCCTGCGCAATATGGCTCAGCGAACTTCGTAAGTCGCTGAATCCGAACGCCGCCGTTTCGGCCAGGCGGCTGCCATAAGCTGCGGCATGAACGGCGAATTCGACGCCCGGAAATTCATGGACGACCTCGATTCCGGTAGACTGGACGGCCGTTTAAGTGAATCGATTTGCAGCCTGACGGTGGAACAGTTGGAACAGGTCGCGGTCCTCATGGCCAACCGCCTGCGCGAGCGCGAAGAGCACCGCAACGGCTTGAGATCCCTTACTTAGCGAATACGGGACTATTCGCTCGCCCGGCTAAAGCCTTGGCGCAGCGCAGCCGATTACCCACTGGGACTTTATCTCGTTCAGTCCTATTTCGAGGAGGGTGCCGGTCGCGATGAAACGACTTTTCTCATTCCTTATCAGCTACTTGTTGATCCCAACCGCGCTCCTGGCGCAGAGCGTCAACGTGATCGTCGGCACCAATCCGACCACCAACGGCGGGCCCGAGTTCCTGGTGGATGGCACCATCTACCTCACCACGCAGGCGTTCCTTTGGCCGGTGGGCACCAAGCATACCGTCCAGTTTCCGTTCTCTTTCGATCAGAACGGTAACCAGCTCACTTATCAAAGCGCCTCAAACGACGCAGTCCGCTGGACTTTCGGCGGATGGACGGCGAGCGACGGAACCGTCACTGGAACCAGCGCGATCGTGTCCGTCACCGCCGAGCCCACGCTGACTTCGCTGATCGCCAGCGTCACCGAGCTGCTTCAGGTAAGCATCAGTTTCGGAAGCACCGCCGCCGCGGGAACCTGTGCCGGTACGCCGGGCCCACAGCAGGGAGGGGCGGGCGGCATCATGTACATGGACAACGCCTGCTACGACAGCTCCACGCAGATCTACTTCACGGCGGGATCGCATAATTTGAGCGCGCTTCCCTTCCCCGGCTCGGTCTTTTACGGATGGTACGCGCCCAGTTTCACCACCACGCTGAATTTGACCGTCAATATCACCTATCCGATGACGATCACGCCGCTGTTTTCGCAAGCCACGCGCGTGGTCTTTGAGACCAATCCGCCGGGATTGAATGTGCTGGTGGACGGCCAGACCATTACCACGCCGCCCAATCCGCCAAGCTCGCCCGGCACCGGCTGCTCGCCCGACAATACACGGATTCCCGTGTACGCGCCTCCCGGATTCCCCGCGCTGTGCCAGGGTGAGTTCGATTTTCTGCCCGGCTCCAGCCACACGATTGGAGCGCCGACGCCGCAACTGCTCAATAATCAGCAGGGCTACTGGGTCTTCGAGCAATACAACAACGGCCTCACGCAGAATTCGGCCTACGTTGCGCCGACCAATTATTCGGTCTGGTACACATTGACCGCCGGATTTGTTCCGGGCGTCAACGTGAGTTTCTACACCACTCCGCTGGGATTGAAACTGATGATCGACGGCCGCGATAACTGGCCCGGCTACACGTTCATCTGGGGCCAGGGCGAAACACACCAGGTGAACGCCGAATCGCCGCAGACCGATTCGAAAGGCCACGTGTGGACGTTCAGCTCGTGGTCGGACGGCGGAAGCCAGGCGCACGCGGTGGTCGTTCCGGCCGGAGTCTCGGGCCTGATCCTCAACGCGACCTACAGCGGCCTCGACCAGGTCACGGTCACCAGCGTTCCCCCGGGAATGTCGTTCAACATCGACGGAACCGCGTGCACGACGCCGTGCGTGCTCAACAAAGCGCAGGGATCGACGTCGCAGGTGAGCATTCCAAGCTCGGTGCCGAACGGCACCGGCTCGCGCTACGATTTCACCAACTGGAGCGACGGCTCGACCGCGACCACGCGCACCATCACCTACAGCCAAAGCACGATGACACTGTGGGCGAACTATCAGACGTCATATCAACTGACCGCCGCGTCGAGTCCCGCCAAGGGCGGAACGTTCTCCTTCAGCCCTACGTCACCGGACGGTTTCTACGCCTCCGGAACGCAGGTGCAGGTGACCGCGGTCCCGGCCGGCGGATATAAATTCGTCGAGTGGACCGGCGGATTGGCGGGCAACGTCAATCCCGCCACCGTTCCGATGGTCGCGGCATTTTCGATCGTGGCAAATTACCTTTCGGTGCCCTACATTCCGCCGGCCGGAATCGAGAGCGCGACCGGACCCACCGCGGATGGAACCGTCGCCGCGGGATCGCTGATTTCGATCTACGGCCAAAGCCTCGCGCCCGCGCTCGCCGTGGGCCCCACCAATCCGCTGGCGCAGACCATCAACGGCACCACGGTGACGGTGGGCAGCTTCATTCTGCCGCTGGTGTTCGTCTCGCCGACCCTGATCAACGCGCAGGTTCCCTGGGAGTTGCAGCCGGGAACCTATGCGCTGACCGTGAACAACATAGGCCAGCCGTCGATCAGCGCGCAATTCACCGTGTCGGCCGTATCGCCGGGCGCCTTCACCCAAGTCAACGCGCAACAGCAGCCCCTGGTGCTTGCGCTGCATCAGGACGGCACGCTGGTGACGTTCTCGAGTCCCGCGCTCCAGGGCGAGCAGATCACCATTTACGGAACCGGCTTCGGTCCCTACGATCAACCCGCGGTGGACGGCTTCCCCGCGGCGCAAGGCCAGACGTTCAACCTGCTCGATCCGGTCGTGCTGAACACCGACGTCGGCCCGGTGCAGCCGGATTGGTCCGGCGCAGCGGCAGGGATGGTCGGCGTCGCGGTGGTCGAGTTGACCATCGGAAGTCCGCTGCCGACGGCGACGAATCTGAATCTGACCATTTCGGTAAACGGAAAGAACAGCACGCCGCTGGTGCTGCCGCTGCAGTAGGGCTCGCGGCGCGGAAAAAGCCCACGCTCAGCAGAAGTAGTTCGTGGTTCGTGGTTAGTGGCTCCCGAACCGTCAACAGATCCGAACTACGAACTCCATCGCGCCTGCCCGATAATGCTGTTCGGCTGTGCGCGTCGTCTCGATGTGGGGCTAATCTCAAAGGATGAAGCTTTCAGCCATTGCCGCGGCGCTGGGGTGTGAGCAGGCGGGTGAGGATTGCGAGATCACCGGGGTCGCGGGAATGGAGTATGCGGGACCTTCCGAGCTCACTTTTCTCGCCAATCCGAAATATGCGCACAAGGTGAAGCAGACCCGCGCGGCGGCGGTGCTGGTATCGCGCGCGATCGACGGATTGGAGGCCGCGCAGCTCATTTCCGAAAATCCGTATTTCGATTTTGCGCGCGCGCTGGGCATGTTTTACCAGGCTCCGCGTCCGGCTCCCGGAATTCACGCGACGGCGGCCATTGCGCAATCGGCGCGAATGGGAGAGAACGCGTCGATCGGGCCGTTTGTCGCGGTCGGCGAGAACGTGAGCATCGGAAACAACGCGGTTCTGCATCCGCACGTGGTGATCTATGCAGGCGCGCGGATCGGCGACGATTTTCTGGCGCATTCGCACGCCGTGGTTCGCGAATTCTGCCGCATCGGCGATCGCGTGACCTTGCAAAACGGCGTGATCATCGGAGGCGACGGCTTCGGATTCGCCAAGCGCAAAGACGGAACGCACTTCAAGATCGTGCAGAGCGGCGTCACGGTGATCGAAGACGATGTCGAAATCCAGACGCTTTCCTCGGTCGACCGCGCGGCCATGGGCGAAACGCGTGTGCGGCGCGGCGCCAAAATCGACAGCCTGGTGCAGATCGGCCATGGCAGCGTGGTGGGCGAAGATAACATCGTCTGCGCGCAGACCGGCCTCGCGGGTTCGAGCATTCTGGAGAAAAATGTTCTGCTGGCCGGACAGGTGGGCGTTTCGGGCCATCTCACCATTCACGAAAACGCGGTAATTTACGCGCAGAGCGGCATCGGCGGAGATGTGGCGCCGGGCGCGGTGATGAGCGGATCGCCGGCGTTCGACGCGAAGGAATGGCTGAGATCCGCGACCGCGTTTCAAAAGCTGCCGGAGCTTTTGAGGAGAATGCGACAATTGGAGAAGCGGCTGGAAAATTCAAAAAATCCAGCCGACAAAACAGATGAGCACGAATAATGACAGGCAGCCGCCGAGCGAACACCCTCTTCTCGCCTATCGCAACGAAAAATTCCTGGACACGCCGGACGCGCGGTCGCTGCGCATTCTGAGCGAATATTTGTATCCGCTGTCGCATTTCCGCAAGGAAAAAATCCTGGACACGATCGTGTTCTTCGGATCGGCGCGGACTTTCGAAACCGGCGCCAACGCGCACTATTACAACGACGCGCGGGAACTGGCGCGGCGCGTCACCCAGTGGTCCAACAACCTGCAGAATTCGGCGCGGCGCTTCGTGGTGTGCACCGGTGGAGGGCCGGGAATCATGGAAGCGGCCAATCGCGGCGCGCAGGACGCGGGCGGAAAAACCATCGGCCTCAACATCGGCCTGCCCTTCGAGCAGCGGCCCAATCCGTTTATCACCCCGGAATTGTGCTTCGAATTCCACTATTTTTTCATGCGCAAATTCTGGTTCGCCTACCTGGCCAAGGCGCTGATCGTTTTTCCGGGCGGGTTCGGCACGCTCGACGAGCTCACGGAAATTCTGACGCTGGTGCAGACGCAAAAGCTGCTCAAGAAAATGGTAGTGCTGCTGTACGGCTCCGAATTCTGGAAGGAGATCCTCAACTTCGACGCGCTGGTGAAGCACGGGATGATCTCGGACAAGGACTTGGATCTGTTCCATTTCGCCGACGACGTGGATTCGGCCATGGCGCTGCTGGAAGCGGGTCTCACGAAATACTATCTGGAGCCGGATAAGGAGACGCCGGCGATCGCCAAATCGAGGATCTAGAGTGCGGATGCGGCTGCGCGAGATGGCCCGGTGGATGGGGCGCGTGGGAATCGCGTTTGCGATCCTGTTGCTCGCCTATATCGCCGCGGACATGACGGGTTTGCGCGGCCTGCGCATTCTGTTCGGGCTGGGCGCGCTGATCACGGGGGTCTGGCTCGCGGTCCGGCTGCTGCGCATGGCCGCGCGCCAGGCGGTGTGGCGGCTGCGCAACCGGCTGCTGGTAACCTATCTGTTCATTTCGGTGGTGCCGATCGTTCTGATCGCCGGACTGGCGATCGCGAGCGGTTACGCGCTGGTGGCGCAGCTTGCGGTGTACCTGGTGACCAGCGAGCTCGACCGGCGCGTGGACGCGATCGCATCGGCCGCGGCCAACGTCGCACGCACCGAGCCGGCCAACCGCGTTCCGGTGATCCACGGCATGATCGATCTGTTCTATCTCGATCACTATCCCGGCATCGAGGTCGCGCTGCGGCAGGGCGGAAATGTGATCCGCTATCCGGGAAGCGGCGCGATCGATCCTCCGTCGAAACCGTGGGACGACACCAGCGGCGTGATCGAGCGCAGCGGCCGCTATCTGATCTGGTCGTACAAGAAAACGCCCGGCGGCGACGTGACCGTTACCGTTCCGGTGACGCCCGAGTTTCTGGACAGCCTGAGTCCGCACCTGGGCGTGGTCGATTTCGGAGAATCGATCAGCGACATGCGGCGCGCCAACGGTCCCAGCGGCATCGAAAGCCGTCTGCCGCCGGAGCTGTACCGTTTCGACCGGGAGCTGGCCTGGTTCGCCTCCATTCCGACCTACGATTGGAACGATCCCGGCGTCACGTCGAACGGGCTGCTGATGGTGCGCACGCGCGCCTCGGCCGTGCTGGCGACGGTGTTCAATCGCAAAGCCGATCTGGCGCAGGAGGGTTTGCAGCTTTTTCTGGTCATCGGCGTGGTGGTGTTTTTTATCGTCGAGATCATCTCGCTGGTGATCGGGGTGACCATGACGCGGACGATCACCGGCGCGGTGCACCGTTTGTATGAAGGAACCGAGAAGGTGATGCGGGGGGATTTTTCGCATCGCATCG
>JASHWA010000242.1 GCA_030044325.1 Bryobacteraceae bacterium | reverse complement strand
GCGGGCGAGAATACGCTGTTGATCCGCAATGCGGGGCTCGCGGGAGTGATGAGCCGGTCTCTGGCGCGCCGCGCGAACGTGGTGAACGCGGTGCAGATCGCGAGCGATCGGGGCCTGGCGTTTTCAGAGCGTCACGAAAAAAATCCCACGCCGGGGCAGGCCGATGTGGTGCGGCTGGAACTGGAAACCGACGGGGGCGTGACCACGGTGGAAGGTTCGGTGTTGCTCGACCGGCCGCGGCTGCTGCGCGTGGACGGGATCAACTGCGAAGCGCCGCTTTCCGGGCACCTGGTTTTCCTGAAAAACGCGGATGTTCCGGGAGTGATCGGCTATGTGGGCTCGGTGACCGGGAAGAACAAGATCAATATTGCGACATTCTCGTTGGGGCGCGAAGATCATCAACGCGATGGAAAGCCGCTTCAGGCGGTCGCGGTGGTGGAAACGGACGAGCCGGTTTCGGAGAACGTGCTGAAGCAGTTGCTCGAAAACCCGGCGGTTACGCTCGCGCGGCCGGTCGAATTTCGGGAATAGTCGACCGGCGGATTTCGAAAATCGGAATCATGTTGATCCGCGCGCTCCGGTCCCTCACGATCCGTGTGAACCGGGGGCAGAACCCGCGCCATTGCTGGCGCGGCTCCCACAGTGGATCGCGGGTATCATCTATTAGAGGTGAACTCTTGATCCGGAAACTGGCCGTCTTCTTCCTTTCCGCCGCATTCGGCGTGGCGCAGCACTACGACCCTTCGATTTTCGGCGCGCTTCAGTGGCGCAGCATCGGGCCCGATCGCGGCGGACGATCCATCACTTCCGCGGGCAGCGCCGCGCGGCCCAACGAGTACTATTTCGGCGCGACGGGCGGCGGACTGTGGAAAACCACCGATGGCGGAATGACGTGGAAGCCGGTCACGGACGGGCAGATCAAGAGCTCGTCGGTCGGCGCGGTCGCGGTTTCGGAGTCGAATCCGGACATTGTCTACATCGGGATGGGCGAAACCGAACTGCGCGGCAATATCATGCAGGGCGACGGCGTATATAAGTCGATTGACGCGGGCAAAACGTGGACGCACGTCGGACTCACCGACACCCAGGCGATCGCGCGCATCCGCATCGACCCGTCGAATCCGGATATCGTCTACGTCGCCGCGCTGGGACATCCGTTCGGCTGGAACACGGAGCGCGGCGTTTTCCGCACGCGCGACGGCGGCAAGACGTGGCAGAAGATCCTGTATAAGGACGATCACGCGGGTGCGGTGGACCTGGCGCTCGATCCGCACAACTCGCGCGTGCTGTACGCGGCGATCTGGGACGCGTATCGAACCTCCTGGACGCTTTCGAGCGGGGGCCCGCGCAGCGGATTCTATAAATCCACCGACGGCGGCGATCATTGGACCGAGATTACCCGCAACGCGGGCCTTCCGCAGGGCATCATCGGAAAGATCGGCGTGGCGGTTTCGGCCGATTCGAACCGCGTTTACGCCATGGTGGAAGCCGACGACGGCGGATTGTTCCGCTCGGAGGACGCCGGCGCGACCTGGACTCGCATAAATGAAGACCGGCGCCTGCGCCAGCGCGCTTTCTATTACACTCGCATCACGGCGGATCCGCGGGACAAAGACGTCGTGTACATCATGAACACCGGTCTTTTTAAATCGAGCGACGGCGGCAAGACCGTGCGCCAGCTTCGGCCGCGGCACGGCGATCACCACGATCTGTGGATCGCCTCGAACGATCCCAAGCGCATGATCAATTCGAACGACGGCGGCGCGAATATTTCGGTGAACGGCGGCGAGACCTGGTCGAACGAGGATTATCCCACGGCGCAGCTTTACCACGTCGCGACGACCATCGATATTCCGTATCACGTGTGTGGGGCGCAGCAGGATAATTCGACGATCTGCGTGACCAGCGCTCCGGCGGGCCGCGGAGGAGGCGGAGGCGGCGGCGAAAATCTCGGACGGCCGATGTATTCGCCGGGCGGCGGAGAAAGCGGCTACATCGCTCCCGATCCGAAGAACGCGGACCTGCTTTACGCCGGCAGCCAGGGCGCTTTGCTCACCGAATACGACCGGAAAACCGGCCACCTGCGCGACGTTCAGGTGTACCCGCTGTTCTTTTCCGGGATGCCGTCGAGCGCGCTCAAGGAGCGCTGGCAGTGGACCTTCCCCATCGTTTTCAATCCGGCGGACCCGGATATTCTGTACACTTCGTCGCAACACCTGTGGAAAACCACGAATCGCGGCCAGAGCTGGGAAATGATCAGTCCCGATCTGACGCGGGCCGATCCGAAAACTTTGGGCGATTCGGGCGGGCCGATCACCAAGGATCAAAACGGGCCGGAAATCTACGCGACCATCTTCACCATTGCGCCGTCGCCGCGCGATGTGAACACGATCTGGACCGGTTCGGACGACGGGCTCGCTTATATTACGCGGGATGGCGGGAAAACCTGGAAAAACGTGACGCCCAAGGGCCTTCCCGATTTCATTCGCATCAGTTTAATTGAGGCGTCGCCCGGCAAGCCCGGGACTGCGTATCTGGCGGCCAAGAATTACCAGGCCGACGACCGCCGGCCGTACATCTATCGCACCGACGATTACGGCGCGACGTGGAGCAAGATCGTCAACGGGATTCCCGGCGACGATTACGTTCACGCGGTTCGCGAAGATCCCAGGAAGCCGGGGCTGCTTTTCGCCGGAACAGAACATGGCATTTATGTTTCATTCAACAACGGGGCGGAATGGCAGTCCCTGCACCTGAATCTGCCCGATACGCAGGTTTCCGACCTCCTGATCAAGGGAGACGACCTGGTGATCGCGACCCACGGGAGGTCGTTTTACATCCTCGACGACATCTCCGTGCTGCGGCAGTTGAACGGGCCGGTGGAGACCACGCATCTGTTCACGCCGGACCCGGCGGTCCGGTCGCTCGACCGCGGGGCGACGCTCGATTATTTTCTGCCCAAGGAAGCCGAGACGGTGAAAATCGAGATTCTCGACCGCTCGGGCGGCGTGATTCGCACGTTTACGGGATCGGCGGAGGAGGAAAAGAAGGACCAGCAACGGCGTCGTGCACAAGGGGGCGAGGAGGGATTCGGGCGCGGCCCGGTTCGCCCGCCGACGCGAAAAGCCGGAGGTAACCGTTACGCGTGGGATCTCCGCTACCCCGGCGCGACCACGTTTGAAGGCCTTATTTTCTGGGGCGCGCCGACGGATCAGGGTCCGCTCGCGGTTCCGGGCGATTACCAGGTCCGGCTCACCGCAAACGGCGCAACCGAGACGCGCCCGCTGATGGTGGAGCGCGATCCGCGCGAAGCCGGTATCAGCCAGGCCGATCTGGAAGCGCAGTTCAAGCTCGCAAGCGAGGTCGAAGCGAAGACCAGCGAGGCGAATGAGATGGTGATTCGCATTCGCGCGCTCAAAAAGCAGATCGACGACCGCGTCAAAAGGACGCCGTCGTTGAGCGCTTCGGGCGAGCGCCTGAGTACGCACCTGAGCGAAGTCGAAGAAGATGTCTACCAGGTTCGCAATCGCAGCAACCAGGACCCGCTGAACTTCCCGATCAAGATCAACAACCAGCTTGCGGCGCTGTTTCGCATCGTCGAAACGGGAGACGCCAAGCCGACCGATCAGAGCTACGTGGTGTTCAAGGAGCTTTCCTCGGAGCTCGATCAGATCAAAGCGCGTCTGGACGCGATTCTCAAATCGGATCTCGCGACGTTCAATAAAGCCGCAAAATCGGCGGGACAAACGGAAATTCAATAGATTTCCAACTACGGCATAATCCTATGCCAAACGGCGGTTGGCGGCGAAATCAGGCCGCAGCTGTAATCTCTAATGAAACATTTCCCGTCCTGAATGCATCTGAGTGATAATTCCGCGACTTTAGTCGGATAACGGAGTTTATTAGAAGTGTACACAGACCCTGGGTCCGGTCTTCTGTTGGTTCAGATCGCCGGCGCGGTGGCGCTGACGTTGGCCTACCGGTTTCGATCTTCGCTCGCCAATCTAATTCGCAAGTGGAAAGCCGACTCGCCGAGACCGGAATAGAGTTGCGTTGTTCGTTTCGGGACCCGAACGGATTCGTGTTCCGGGACGGGAGCCGGATTCTGCGCTGCGTTTTTCCACATGCGGCGGAAAACCTCCGCAAATTCCTTTCTTCCGACCTGGCGCAAGGGTGGGCCGCGAACGGCGAGCTGTGTTCCACCACGGTGCTCTCCGGTTCCGAAGAGCTGCCCCAGGAGGTCGCGCAACAAGCGGAGGACGGCGCCGTCGTCGTCGAGCATCGGCCCATCCCATTTCCCAACTATCCTTACGAGTGGCCGCCGGAAATGTTGCGCGCTGCGGCCGAAATGAGCGTTCGGCTGGCGAGCGAAGCGCTCCACGGCGGTTTCGTGCTGAAGGACGCGACTCCGTACAATGTCATGTTCGACGGAGCCCGGCCGGTTTTTCTGGACGTGCTCTCGTTCGAATCGCGCGATTCGCTCGACGCGATCTGGCCGCCCTATGCGCAGTTCGTGCGGACGTTTGTGTATCCGCTGATCGCCAGCCGCGAATGCGGCGTCGAGATCGGCGAGTTGCTTCTGACCCATCGCGATGGTCTCAAGCCGGAGCGCATGGCGCGGTTGCTGGGCTGGAAACGCTGGATGCCGCGGTTTTTCGCGCCGGTGGCCTTGCCCGCACTTTTCTCGAAGAACCGCAGTTCGCTCCATGCCACGGCGCAGCGCAAGGCGCAGGATGCGCGGGAGGCCGAATTCATCCTGGATTCGCGTTTCCGTAAGGCGCTGCGGATGCTGCCGGAGATCCCCGCGAACGGCGCCGCTTCGGCGTATATGCAAAACCAGTGTACTTATTCTCCATCCCAATGGAGCGATAAAGACAAAGCTATCGCGGAAATATTGGACCGGTTCGAGCCTCGAAACGTGCTCGATATTGGATGTAATTCGGGACATTTCAGCCTTCTTGCGGCGCGGCACGGCGCTCATGTGGTGGCGATCGACCGCGAGCCCGCGGCTATCGGTGCGTTATTTAAATCCGCTTTGAAAGACGCGCTGCCCGTTCTGCCGCTGGTGGTCGACATCGCGCGGCCTTCGGCGGCGTGCGGATGGGAGAATTCGGAATGCCTGTCCTTTCTCGATCGCGCGCGGGACCGGTTCGACTGCGTGCTGATGCTCGCGCTGGCGCATCACCTGATCGCGGATGAGCGCGTTCCGCTCAATTTTATTTTCGAACTCGCGTACACGCTCACGCGCCGGCTGCTGGTGATCGAATACGTGGACCCTTCCGATGCGCAATTTGTCACGGTCGCACGCGGGCGCGATGCGCTGTACGCGGGTCTGCATGCGACGGTTTTCGAAAATGCCGCGAGCGTCCGGTTCCGGATCGTCGCTTCGCGCGCGGTGACTCCCACACGCACCATCTACACTCTGGAGCGCAAAAGGACATAAATTGCTTCGCCGCATCCTGGTGTGCGCCGCTTTCGCAACCTGGTGTTTTCTGAATTTCTGGATGGCGCTCGCCGATCGACGCGTGGTGTACTTCCTGCGCCAGGATCCGGGGCGCACCGCGCTCGCGGCGGTGCTCGCGTGGGAAGCGCTGATTGCGCTGGCGATGTTCGGTGCGTGGGAATTCTTGCGCCGCCGGCCGCGCGATCGCGGGTGGGCCGATGGGTTGTTTCTTGCCTTGTGCGTGTTTCCTTCAGGAATCGCCGCGGCCGCGCTGATTCGTCTTTCTCCGTGGCTCACCGGAATCGTCGCGATGCGTTGGTTCTGGCCGGCCGCGGTGCTGGCGGTTGTGCTTGCAGTCGCAGGGGCGGCTCGCCGCCGGGCATTTTCGATTCACCGAACGGCGGGACGGATGCGAGCCGTGCTGCTGTGGTCGTGGCCGGCGCTCGCGGTCGTCATGTTTCAATCGGCCGCGACTTTAGTGCGCTACTCATCGAGCGATTATGCGGATTCGCCGCTCGCCGCGCGCTTGCCGGCGCGGCCGGGCGTTCGCGTAGTGTGGATCATCTTCGATGAAGCGAGCGAAGCGCTGATGTTCGAGCATCGGCCTGCCGGGATGAGCTTTCCCAATTTCGACCGCCTCAAAAGCGAAAGCTTCCAGGCGACCGCCGCGTTCGCGCCGGCCAACAATACGCTGCTCTCGATGCCGTCATTGATCACCGGCGAACACGTGGTCGCCGCGCGGCCCGATGGTCCCGGGGATCTGCGCATTCAGATCCGGTCCCGGCCGGGCTGGCTGCGCTGGACCGCGCTCCCCAACGTTTTCGATGCGGCTCGCGAAGCAGGATTCAACACGGCCATCGCGGGATGGTATCACCCCTACGGCCGTCTGCTCACGCGCAGCCTGACCGAGTGCTTCTGGACGCCGACCGGAATCGAGCCCGGCGTCGAAGACGCCCTCAATTTCCCGTTTCCCGATCGAGCGTGGGTGCAGGCGACTACGCTGCCGCTCGCCGGCCATATTCCTTTGCTCTCTCCGCTGCGTTATCACCGGCGCGTTCGCGCGCGCGATTTTCAAAACCTGATGGATCACGCCGCAGAGCTTGCGGCCGACCCGGCGATCGGGCTGGCGCTCCTGCACCTGCCGGTGCCGCATCAACCGGGGATTTACGACCGCGCCAAAGGAGAGATCGATGCGGACGCTTCGTCCGGCTATATCGACAATCTCGCGCTGGCGGACCGCTCGTTCGGCGAGCTGCGGCAAAAAATGGAAGACGCCGGGTTGTGGGAGCGGACTGCCGTGATCGTCAGCGCCGACCATGGCTGGCGCGTTTCGATGTGGCGAAGCCTGCCCGGATGGACGGCGCAGGACGAAGCGCTCGCTTCGATGGACGCCTCCGCGGTTCCGGTTTTGGTCAAGCTGCCGGGAGAGAGCGGCGGATTCGTCTATAACCCGACCTTCGATACGATCGTGACGCGCGAAATCATTGTGGGCATTCTCGAGCGACGGATTCGCAGCGCGCGGGACATTGAAGAGGCGATCGTTCACGCGCAAGCGCCGCTGCGCGCCGTCCGCTGGGAGGCGAATCAGGGCCGATGCGCAACGCCAGTTCTGGAGGAAGACAGCGTGGTGAGAAAACCGTCCATCTGCGTTTCGCTGCGCAGCAGATCCTGAAGCGTGGTCCGTCCGAGCACTTCATCGAGCGCGACCTGCACGCGCCTCCACAGCGTGCGAATGGAGCAGTCGGTCGAATGCGCGCAGACGTGCGATGCGCCCGAATGGCTTTCGCAGAAATCCGATTCGAACATCTTTCCGCCCAGCACGGCCAGAACTTCGCCCACCACGATCTGCGAAGCCGGCCGCGACAGCGAATATCCGCCGACTTTTCCGCGCGCGCTTCTCACGAATCCGCCGCGGCGCAGCATGCGCAGCAGCTTCGCCACGTAGGCCTGCGAAATCCCCTCCGCTTCGCTGATCTCGGGAATCGTCAGCGAGGTTCCGGAGCTGCCGATCTTCACCAGGCAGCGGAAACCGTATTCTTCGTGCGCGGTCAACTTCATAAATGCAATTTGGATGCGGGAACCACGTCAAAACCGAGATCGAATCCGAGCGCGAGCTTGGCCGCGTCCGACATCTTCGACCGGTCCCAGGGCGGATCCCAGACCAGCTCCAGTTTCACGTCTGTAATGCCGGAAATCTGGCGAATTCTTGTTTCCACCTGGCCCGGCAGAATGCCCGCAACCGGGCAGCTCGGGGCGGTGAGCGTCATGGCGATCTTCGCGCGGCCCTGCGCGTCCACGTGCAGCGAATAAATCAGACCCAGCTCGTAAATATTCACCGGAATTTCCGGATCGTAAACCGTTTTGAGCGCTTCGATGACTTGCGATTCGAGCGGGTTCATTCGGTGGAGACCTTTTCGTGCGAATTCTGCAGCGCGGCGTGCAGCGTGTGCCAGGCGAGCGTGGCGCATTTGACGCGCGCGGGAAATTCCTTGACACCCGAAAAAACGGCCAGCTTGCCGATTTCCCCAACGGCCGAGTCCGTGGTCAGCATGCGGTGAAATTTTTCGAAAAGCTGTTCGGCTTCTGCCTTGGTTTTGCCTTTGAGCGTTTCCGTCATCAGAGACGCGGAGGCGACCGAGATCGCGCAGCCGGCGCCTTTAAATCGCGCGTCGGCGACGATGTTGCCGTCGAGCTTCAATTCGAGCGTCAAGCGGTCCCCGCAGAGCGGATTAAATCCCTCTGCCGTTGCGCTGGGACTTTCCATCGGCCCGAAGTTGCGCGGGCGCTTGCTGTGATCGAGAATCACTTCCTGATACAGATCGTCGATCACTCGAAGATCTCCTTGACTTTCTTGAGACCCGCGATCAGCGCGTCGATTTCTTCGGGCGTATTGTAAAACGCGAGCGAAGCGCGCGTGGTCGCCGGCAGGCCGAAACGCTCCATTAAAGGCTGCGCGCAGTGATGGCCGGTGCGCACCGCGATGCCCTGATGATCGAGTACGGTTCCCACATCGTGCGGATGAACGCCGTCTACCACGAACGAGATTGCCGCGGCTTTGTGTTTTGACGTTCCGATGATGCGGACGCCCGGTTCCTCGTTCAAGGCGCGAGTGGCGTAGTGCAGCAGATCGGATTCGTAAGCGCCGATCGCGTCGAGGCCGATTTCGTTCACGTAGTCGAGCGCGGCGCCCAGTCCGATCACTCCGGCGATATCGGGCGTTCCGGCTTCAAATTTATACGGCAGCGCGTTGTAGATGGTCCTATCGAAGGTCACCGACGCGATCATGTCGCCGCCACCCTGATACGGCGGCATCTGGTCAAGCAGCGCCGATTTTCCGTACAGCACGCCGATGCCGGTGGGGCCGTAGATTTTGTGGCTCGAAAAGGCGTAGAAATCGCAATCGAGGTCGCGCACGTCGACGCGCATATGCGGAGCGGCCTGCGCTCCGTCGACCAGAACGCGCGCGCCGGCCGAATGCGCCATCCGCGCGATCTCTTTAATCGGCAGGATGGTCCCGAGCACGTTCGAAATGTGCGCGACGGCCACCAGTCGCGTGCGCGCGTTCAGGCGCCGCTCGAATTCGGCCACGCGCAGGTCGCCGTTATCGTCGATGGGCGCGACTTCGAGCCTCGCGCCCACCTCTTCGCACAACATCTGCCAGGGAACGATGTTCGAATGATGTTCGAGCTCGGTGATGACGATGTTGTCGCCGG
>JASHWA010000021.1 GCA_030044325.1 Bryobacteraceae bacterium | reverse complement strand
CACCGCGTCCGGGAGGTTTCGCATGGATGAGATGGAGGCGAAGCTCGTAAGCTGCTTCTCGTCGGTTTTCCCGCGCCTGAACCCCGCCGATGTCCCGGCGGCAAGCGCGGCGAACATGCCCGGGTGGGACTCGGTTGCGCAGATCAATCTCCTGGTGGTGATCGGCGAAGAGTTCGGGATCGAGATCGATTTCGAGCAGTTCGAGGGCGCGACCTCATTCCCGGAGCTGCTCGATCGCGTTCGCCAGATCACGGCCGCCCGCTAGCGCATTTTTTTCGTAGCACCCCACGCGTTCCGTAACTGTCATGGCGCGTGTTGATCCGCAGAAAGCCCGAAACGTGGTTTCAGCAGCCCGCGAAACCGCTTTCACGTAAGATAACAGGGCCTTCCTGGATCAAGAAAAGCTTCGTCGTCATCCACCATCTGAAACTGATAGCCCGCCGGGAAGCGGAACGCGGTTTTCTTGCTCAGCAGGTAAACCGGCGCGTGGCGGCGAAGGCGCAGTCCCGCCAGAACCGCGGCGCTTTCGCTTGGCCCGGCAGAGCCGGTGACGGTCAATTCGCATGCTCCCGGACACTCGCGCGCGATCCGGCCGGCCACGGTGAATGCCGCCTGAAATGCATCGGGGTCCGGATCCCGCAGCCATACGCCGCCCACGCGGATCTGCCCGCGCACCGAGCCGAGCACGAAATGGCCGAGCACAGCGCTGTTCCGGCTGAGCTCGTATAAACGAAAACGCGCCACGGGACACCCGAGCAGATATTCGAAGAATGGAGCCCCATGCGGAGCCGCCAAGAACGGTGGAGCGGCCAGAAAATCGCGCGCGGTAGCGAAATCGAGCGTGAGCCGCGCGGGCGATGTCTCCGACGCGCTCCACTCCGGCGAAACGCTCCGGCCGCCCGATAAAGACCAAAGCCAATTTCGCGCAAAACGGGCGGGCAGCTTCCAATTCAAGCGTGCGTCCGCCAGGATCTGGCGGACAGGGCGCAGCGGCCGCGCCGCCGTCCACGCCTGCGCAATCTCGACGAACCCGATGCCCGGAAGAACCCGGCGCGTGTCGTCCGATCCCCCGATGGCGTAAATGAAATCGTAGATTTGCGAAAGCTTCAGCATGAGCGCGATCCCCGTTCCAGGAGATCCGCGCGCGCCCGCCCAGTCGATCACATGGACGCCCTCATTGGGCCGCTCGCGATAGGGAAAACGCACCGGCCAGATTCCGCCGTGCGCCACCACCCCGCCGGCCTTCTCATAGATGTAGCTTCGCGGACCGGACCAGTCCCCGCGCGGCTGCCAATATTTCCAGCGCATCACCTCGGGCGCGAAGGAAGGCGAGGATCCAAAAACATCTTCGAGCAGCGCCGTGATCCGCGGCAGGTCTTCGGGAGTGGACGCGCGGAAAACGCTCGCCGCCGCGCTCATTTCCAGGACATCCGGCGCCGGTTCGTCAGCGCATGATAGAAGCCGAAAAACACCGCCAGGTTGATCATCGAAAAATAAAACGGCAGGAGCAAAGGCCGCGGCCGGAGAGGGATCAGCGCGCCGATGGCCGCGAGCAGGTAAAACGCCGCCTGAAGCCAGAAAAGCGTTCGATAGGGCTGGGAGTCGAGCAGGAACAGGTTGGTCGCGAGCGCCACCACCATCGCGGCGGGAACCGCGAGACGGATGGCCTTGTGCGACAGGAAGCAGAACAACGGCCAAACGCGCAGGGGGCGCAGCAATCCCCGGATCTCGCGCAGTTGTTGCACATTGCCCGCCATGATGCGGATGCGGCGGCCGAATCCGGCCATTTCGCGCGCCTCCTCGTACACCACCGCCGCGGGTTCGTACACCGCGCGATAGCCCTTGCCCAGCACCGATACCGGGATCACGTAGTCGTCGTTGATGGTTCCCGGCGCGGGGAACGGGTACAAATCGCGCCGGATCGCATGCAGGTGTCCGTGCGCGCCGAGCATGGAACCGATCTCGGATTCCTGAACCTTCAGGAACGTCTCGTATTTCCAATAGAAGTCTTCCGACTTGCCGATGCCGACCTCGTCGGCGCGAATCACAGTGTAGCGTCCGCTCACCGCCCCGACTTCCGGATCGGCGAAGTTCATCATCATGCGCCGCACCGAATCGGGGTAAAGCAAGGCGGGTGCGTCGGAGAACACCAGGATTTCCCCGCGCGCCTGCCGCACCGCATCGTTGAGCGTGGCGAGCTTCCCGCGGTTCACCGGGAAGTCGAGCACCCGGACTCGATCCGGCCCCAGCGATTTCGCAATCCCCGGAGTGCCGTCGCGCGAGCCGTCGCAGGCCACCAGGATCTCCATTTGACCGGCAGGATAATCGAGCGCGAGCGAATTGCGAATCTTGCCCGCAATGTGGTCCGCTTCGTTGTAGGCCGGAATAATCAGCGTGACCGACGGCTCGAACGCGCGCTTGCGCACCGGATGATGAAATATCGCGCGCAAAAGCGCCAGCAGCACGGGATATCCCAGGTAGGCATACACCGGGACCGCGACGGCAAGCCAGAATAATATCTTGACGGCAGGCACGGTCAAACGGGCCGCGCTTCCACGCAGAACAGCTTGCCCACCGTGTCGCAGCGCGTCACTTCGAAGCCGGCCTCACGTATCATCGCTTCCACCTGCGGCCGGCGGAAAAAATAGACCGGGCAGCCGCGGATATACTGAAGCCGGACTTTACGGACCGGCATGCGCCAGGTCCAGAACCTCGGCCACGCCGAAAGAAATTTGTTGCGCGTGAACTGCCGAATCAGCCGCAGACGCTCCGGCGGATTCTCGATGTAGTCCCAAAATCCGATCGCGATGCTGATATCGAAAACCTCGCTGGTCTTCCAGTTCAGCACGTCGGCCAGCGCGAACTCGCAGCGCTCCGCAACGCCGTCGCGCTCTACCAGATCCCGGCTCAGGCGCAGCATTTCGGGCGCGACGTCCACGCCCATCACCCGCGCCGCGCCGCGTTTGGCGAACTCGGTTACGAATCTTCCCGAGCCGCACCCGATGTCGCAGATGCTCTTTCCGCGCACGTCCCCGCACCGCTCCATCACCCAGTCGAACCGCTGGTAAATATCCTTGCGCAGCCACTGGTCGAGAAAACGCGCGAAGTTGCCCTTGCGGCCGGTGTAAATGGTGTCGAATTCTTCCGCGATATCGTTCCAGAAGCGCGCGACTTGCGGCATGTTGTCTTTTTTCATGCTGAGGTCCCCACCAGAAATTCCGCCGGGGCTTGCAACACCGTCTCGATCCAGCCGCTCTCTTCGAAGCTCGAAAAGCGCAGACCGGAGATCAGGTTTCGCAGCCTCGCAGCCGTCTTGGCGAGATTCGTGTAATGGCGCAGACGCGAAGTGAACCGCCCCTTCAGCCGCGGCTGCGCCGGATCGAGCTCCCAGGGATGGATATAAGTGATCAGCGGAACACCGTCTTCGAGCGCCTTGCGCACCCCCAGCCTCGTTATGAATTCGGGAAAAATCCGCAAATACCCTCCTCCGCCGACCGGAAGATTTCCGCTCCCCCACCAGCGGAACGTGGTCATCGGGAACTCCGCCAGAGGACCCGCCGGAGTGTCCACGCGGAACGGCTTGCGCGGCGCTTCGGGAAATCCGTACACATCGTGGCGAACCGGAAAGATGCTCGAATCGTACAGGAAACCGCTTTCGGCGAGAATTTCCAGCGCCCACAGCGATTTCTTCATCACCGAAAAATTGGGCGCGCGATAGCCGCGCACCGCTTCCCCGGCGGCATCCTCGATAACGGCCTTGGCGCGATGCGTATCTTCGCGGAATTCCTGCGCCGACAGCCGGTACACCACCCTGTGCCAGTAGGAATGGCATGCGATTTCATGTCCGCGGCGGACAATTTCCCGAACCAGCCCCGGGAAATGCTCCGCAACCCAGCCAAGCGCAAAGAAGGTGCCGCGTACCTTGCTTTCATCGAACAGATCGAGAACCGCATGCGTGTTGCTTTCGACGCGGCTCGGATACTCGCTCCAGCGGCTGCGCTCCACCTTGTCGGCGAACGCCTCCACCTGGAAATAATCCTCCACATCCACCGAAACGATGCCGGCGGCAGCGCTGGCTTGAGCAGTCACTTGCACTATTATGCCTTACCCTTCGGAAAACGTTGGATTCAATTCTTTCCTAGAACTTTCGATCCGGCTGGTGGAGGATTTGGCGTACTTCCACCGCCGCCAGGTACCGGATCCACCCATCCGCTGGAACAGTCAGCAGCTGCTGGAGTTCTTTGAGCGCATCCCGCTGCGCGCCGGAGGCCTCCTCGAGCATCGCTCGTGCGTAGACCAGCCGCGGGCGCGACGCCGCGTCCGCGCGCGCGAGTTCTCCGGTCACCTGTGCGGTCGCTGCCGCAAGCCGCGACGCCCCCTCCTGAGGCTTGAGCTTCGCCGCGGCGAGCGCCGGAAAAACGAACTCCGCCGACGCCACCGGTTCGGAAAGATTCGCCAGCTTCGTCCACCGCTTGCGGGCATCTTTCATGGCGCCGCAGCCGGCCTCGATCCCGGCCGCGAAATACTGAAAATGCGGCGCCTTCATAAAGCTATCGAACCCGTACAGGGTGAAGCCGAGCTGGGAATCCTCGCCTCCCAGGTGTTCCAGCAGATCGAGCGCGGCCGGGCATTGGCCGGCATCGGCCGTCGACTGGACTTTCTGCAGCTGGACCTCGATATAGTCGCGGCGCACTTCCTCCGGCTGTTTTTCAGCGGAGAAAACGCGGGCATCGAACAGCCCCGCGGCTCCCGGTGCGTCGCCGGCCGCTGCTTTTTGAAGCGCGGCTCGCGCAGCCCCGATCGGATCGGTCGGCGCCGGCTCGTTGGTGGCGGGCGCCGGCCGCGAAATGACCGAGGCGAGCGTCTTCTCCAGCTCCTCTTTCGCTTCCGGAAGCTTCGGATCGAGCAGCCGCGCACTCTCCCATTCCTCGACCGCGCCCTCCGCATCGAGGCGGTCGAGCAGAAGACGCGCCATCAGCAAGTGCGCCAAAGCGTCGCCCTCGTTCGCTTTCAACGCCGCCGCCAGCACAGCCTGCGAGCTCGCTCGAAAGGGAAACAGATACCGCGTAAACCCCTGCGAGGCCGTGCGCCAATCAGCGGACGCGTCCTGGCCCAGGCGCATCCGGCTGTAGGCGCGATAGTACACGATCATCGGGCTCAGCGCCGTGGGCACCGCGCCGGGCTCCAGTTGATCCGAGGAAACCGGGGGATAGGCGTGGCCCAGGAGCTCGACCGCCTCCGATTCCATGCCGAGGCTGAGATATTCGTCGACTACGTTCAGAACGCGCTCGGAATCTGCGGCGAGATGGCTCCACAGATCCGTATCGGTCCGGCCAAGCCGCGTCGCTTCGAAACGCAGCATGCTGTCGGCCGGATCGGCCGCCAGCCATTTGTCGAGCGCTGTCTTGGCTTCCTCGACGCGTCCGGAGCGGCGCAGCACAGCGACCTCCAGAGCGCCGGCGCGCACGGGTCCGGAAGGACGCGCGACTAGCGGCGCCAGGTGCGCGAGCGCCGCGGAATCGTCATGCGCACGCGCGGCGATGTACGCCACTTGAAGCTCCGCCGGCGCATGGAATGCCGAGTCCGGCGCAACTCGCGAAAAAGTTGCGGCCGCGTCGCTGTCGTTGCCCGCCATCGCCTGCGCGACGCCCAGTTCGTAGATCGTTTCCGCATCGCCGGCCGACTGCGCCAGCACGCGTGCGGCGTCGTTAAAGCGATTCAGGTTCAGCTCAAACCGTCCCAGGGCTTTTAGAAGCGGTTTGCTCGCGGGAAATCGCTCCACCCCCGCCCGGTAATTCTCGAAGGCCAGGCCCCACTGCTGCGAAATCTCTGCGAACTCGCCACGGCCAAGAAAATAGCCCTCATCGCCGTGATCCAGCTTTTTCCACTCCGGCTCCGCGACTTTTCCGAGCGGCGCGGCGCCCGGCTCCATCGCGTCGTACCGGTTCTCGATGTGCCGCAGCAGGACCGCGCCTTGCGAATCGAGCAGTTCGAGTGTCGCCGGCGATTCCGGCGCCTGCGCCACAAGATGCCGGTAGGTCGAGGCAGGATCGAGATCCGCGCGCTCCAGGAGCAGATCCTTGCCGTCCGCGCTCACACGGATGCGCGCGTCCTTAATCGGATGCGTCGCGCTCAGTTCCACCAGCAGCGCGGGCCCCGCGGCCGGATCGGAGCGGCGCTCCAGGTTCGCAACCGCGTCGCGGGTGACGCGCACTACGCCTCCCGCGTCGAAAACCGGAATCCAGTATTCCGAAAACGATCGGAACTCCTCCGGCTGCAGGAACCCGAGCGTGCTCTGATTCCCGAACACCCCCGCCTGGATCTCCACGTAGGAGGGGAAATTGCGAGTTAAAGTGTCCTCCACCCAGCGGTCCTGATCGGCGCCCCACATCCACAGCTTCTTGCCCGGAACGGCGGCCGGATCGGCATAATGCGCGACGCCGCTGCGCGAGCCGGGTTTATAGATCGCGAAAAACGGCTCGTGCGACCCGTAGGCAAACCACGCCGCCGCGTCCTTGTGATTCGCTACCACGGCTCCATCCTTGCCGTTCACTTTCACCGGCCAGGCGACGATTTCAGCAGGCGTGGTGTGCGTCTCCGCCACGTGCGCGGGAAGCACCAGCCGCGTGGCCGGATCGTCGAACGTGACCTCCGCATTCGACCACCAGTAATACGGCCAGCGCACCGGACTGCGGTTGTAAAGCAGCACGCGCTGCTCGAGGACCGTGCTCGCGGGCCGCAGCACGAACTCCACGCGCCATTGCATCCCGGTCACGCGATCCGTGTCTTCCACCACCGCGCGCGCCGAGCCGTCCGCGCCCGTGCCCACCGCGAAATCCACGGGAGACATGTTGACTCGCGTGTGTCCGAACGGAAAATTGGACTCGATGCCCAGCGCAACCCAGGCTCCCCGGAGTCCCACCAGTCCCGGCCTGACCACCGGATTGGCGTAAAACATTTCACGGCCATTGCGTTTGTCGCGGCAGCTATACAGATGCCCGCCCAGATCGGGGAGCACGCGGCAAAGCAGGTATTCGTTTTCAAGATTCAGCGTTCGCCAAATGCGATCCTCCGCCTGCTGGCCGAGCGCCGTCACCGGCGGATACGGATAGCTCGAAGGCTCGCTGGTCCACGCGGAAAAATCCGGAACGGCAACCGCGTCGCCCGTGCGGTAAGTGGCGAGGTGAATCTGATCCGTCCACGCGCGGACGGGCTGCCCCGAGCCGAAGCTCCCAGCCCACACCGCGGCCGCCGCCAGCCCGCCCAGCCGGCGCCACAGCCGCATGCTGGAACCATCGCCCGACATGCTCGCCCAACAAGCTTACACCATCGGCGACGTGCGAGCCCCGCCAGTAGTGGCGCAGGTAATCGCCGGAGGGACATTGCGACAGGCGTCCGCACGGATTTAATGGCGATCCGCGGGAATGTACACTGAAAGCTATGTGCGGAATCGCGGGTTTCGTCACCACCGCGGCCGATAACCCCTCGCCGGAGCTGTCGCGTGACCTGCTGCGCCGCATGCTGGATCGCATCCGCCATCGCGGCCCGGACGATTCCGGAATCTACGCCGATGGCCGCGCTTTTCTGGGACACCGCCGGCTGAGTATCGTCGACGTCTCCGGCGGCCATCAGCCCATGTCGAACGAATCCCGTTCGGTGTGGCTCACCTATAACGGCGAGATTTTCAATCATGCCGAAATCCGGCCGGAGCTTGAGCGCGCCGGTCATCGTTACTCCAACCGCAGCGACACCGAAACGGTGATCCATGCCTACGAGGAGTACGGCGCCGCTTCCCTCGCGCGCTTCCGCGGCATGTTCGCATACGCCATGTGGGATTCGGATCAAAAAACCCTGTTCTGCGCGCGCGACCGGCTGGGAATCAAGCCGTTTTATTACTACTGGGACGGCCGCCTGTTCGCTTTCGCTTCGGAAATCAAAGCCTTGCTCGCGCACCCGTCGATTGCGCCGCAATTCGACGAGAGCGTTGCCGGCGAGTATCTGGGCTTCGGCTACATCAGCGATGAGCGCACGTTTTTCCGCGGGATTCGCAAGCTGATGCCGGGTCATTATCTGCGCCTCGATCTTCGCGAGGCGCGTCCGCAGATCCGCATCGAACAGTACTGGGAGGTCCCCGAACCCGGCGAAAACCCGCAGAAAATCGCGTGCCGCTCGAACCAGGATTGGATTCGCGAAACCCGCCGCCGGCTCGAAGAAACCGTCCGCATGCGCCTCATGAGCGACGTTCCGCTGGGGATGTTCCTGAGCGGCGGCATCGATTCGAGCGCCATCGCGGCTCTGATCAAGCGCATGGCCGGCGGTCCCGTGAAGACCTTTTCCGTCGGATACCGCGAAACCCGGTTCAGCGAGCTGAGCGACGCCTCCCAAACCGCGCGCACGCTGCGAACCGATCATCACCAGGTGGTGATCGGAATGGAGGATTTCTTCGATTCGCTGCCGAAACTGGTGTGGCACGAGGATGAGCCCATCACCTGGCCGTCCAGCGTCTCGCTCTTTCACGTCTCCAGGCTCGCCGCCTCGGAAGTGAAAGTGGTGCTGACCGGGGAAGGCAGCGACGAGCTGTTCGGCGGATACGAGCGTTATCGCTGGAACATCGTGAACGGCCGGTATGGCCGCATGTACCGCGCCGTTCCCGCCGCGCTGCGCTCGCGCATTCGCGAGCTCATTGAGACCTCCGACCTTTTGCCGGCGGCTTTGCGGCGCCAGCTCGGCCACACCTTCCTCGGCCGCGACCCGCGCCTCGAATCGCTGTTCCTCGATAATTTTTACTGCGCCTTTTCCGAAGCCGAGCAGGCCCGGCTGCTGCGCCGTCCCGGCGGCCCGGTGTACGGCAATTACATGGCGCGCTGGAACGCCCGTCCCCACGCCTCCCCGCTCGCGCGAATGCTGTATGCCGATCAGAAAACCTACCTGGTCGAGCTGCTCATGAAGCAGGACCAGATGAGCATGGCGTGTTCCATCGAGAGCCGTGTTCCGTTTCTCGATCATCACTTCGTTGAATTCGCCATGGCCGTTCCGGACCGGCTCAAAATTCACGGCGCGACGCAAAAATGGGTGCTCAAGCGCGCAGTCGTGGATCTGCTGCCGCAGGAAGTGATCCATCGAAAAAAAATGGGTTTCCCCACGCCCCTGCGCGAGTGGTTGATGGATCCCCGCGCGGATACGCTGCTCCAAGCCCTGCGCGCGCCCGGCGGTCTGGTGGCCGAGTTCGTTTCCGCGCCGGCGCTGGACGATCTGATCGGGCGCCATCGCGCCGGCCTGATCGACGCGACCGACCGGTTGTGGCGCCTGCTCAACCTCGAAATCTGGGGCGACATGTTCCTCACCGGCCGCGCCGAGCGATGGGCGCGCCATGAGCTGTCGTCGCGCCCCGCTTGAGGCGTAACCAAACCGCGGCCTGCAAGCCCCGCCAGGAATGGCGGGGGTAATCGCCCTTAAACCGCTCCCCCGTTTCCCCACAGCAACCGATCAGCGTTTCGGTCACGACTCACCTTTTCCGCTCCACCGGGCTAAAATAACTAATGGTTTGTTGCACACCCGGCGACCTTGATCTGTGATCCGGCTTTTCAAAGTATCTGTTCCCGCCAGCATTGTCACGCTGCTCGTTTCTGAAGTGATCGTGCTTTGGGTCTGTTACGTCGCTGGGGTCTACTGGGCGGTCGATGCGCCCGACGTCTTCCTGTACTACGACAGCGGAATGTGGGCCATCGGCTTCGTCGTGCTGGTCATCGTGTTGGGCCTGTATTTCGCGGATCTCTACGAGGATTACCGGATTCCCTCGCGCATCGCCCTGGTTCAACAATTCTGTATGGTTCTCGGAGCCGCGTTCCTGGTGCAGGCGTGGTTCAACTACGGACGCTGGAGCACCCTGATCCTGCCCAAGTGGGCCATGTTGTACGGCAGCATGCTGGCGCTGATCTTCGGCCCGCTGTGGCGTATCGCGTTTTCAAGCGTCGTGCGCAGGACCATGGGAAGCCGCAAGCTGCTGTTTCTCGGCTGCTCGCCCATCGTGGGAGAAATCATCTGGCGGCTCTTTGAACGGCCCGAGCTGGGCCTCTCGCCGATCGGCTATCTGGATAACGATCCCGCCTCGCCGCCCAAGCTCTCCGGCTCGCCCAAGCTCGGCGCGATCGCGGACTTGGCGAGCGTGGTGGGCGCGCAGCTTCCCGATACCATCATCATCGGAATGAATGAGCGCCGCCGTAACCTCCCGGTGGAAGAACTGCTCAACCTGCGCCTTTCCGGAATCCATGTGGAAGAAGCCACCTCCACTTACCAGGCGATCTTTCATCGCGTCTCGACGCGCGACCTGCGGCCTTCGGAACTGATTTTTTCCGCGGAACTGGGCCCCAAGCCGAAGAAAATCATGATCCAGTCGATCTATTCTTTTCTCCTCTCCCTGCTGGGCCTGACCATCACCCTGCCGCTGACCATCATCGTGGCGATTCTGGTGAAACTCACCTCCCGCGGACCGGTGCTGTACCGCCAGGAGCGCATCGGATTCAACGGCGTGCCGTTTACCCTGTACAAGTTCCGCTCGATGTTCGTGGACGCGGAGGCGCGCACCGGGCCCGTGTGGGCCACCCGCGACGATCCGCGCATCACCCCGCTCGGCCGCTGGCTGCGCAAGCTGCGCCTGGACGAGCTGCCGCAACTGTTCAACGTGCTCAAAGGCGAAATGTCCATCGTCGGGCCGCGCCCCGAGCGCCGCGAGTTCGTCCAGGTGCTCGAAGAGAAGATCCCCTATTACCGGCTGCGGCACTGCGTCAAGCCGGGCATCACCGGATGGGCCCAGATCAACCACAAGTACGGCGACACCATCGAAGACACCATCGTCAAGCTGGAGTTCGATCTTTACTACATCAAGAATATGGCCCTGTCGCTCGACGCCTACATCATTTTTCACACCGCCAAGACCATGCTGCTCGGCCGCGGTTCGCAGTAAGAGTCCCCAGCCGCTGATTTTTTTTCAACAAGCGTACAAGTGCGTGCGCCACGAGACGAGTCAAGCACACTCTCGTCAGCTCAGTCCGCGCGCCACATCCAGCACCGGCTTGCCGTTCGCGCGAATCCGCGCCGCGACCTCCGCCGAAGGACGCTGCGTGATCACCAGCGTGTGCGCCCACGACTCGATCTCCTCGAAGCTCGCCGTCAACAGCCGTCCGATGTGCGGAATCGCGTTCAGGATGTATTCGCGATTGGAGCCGTAAATTTTTTCAAGCTGAATGTGCGGATCCCACACGCGAACCTCGCGCCCCTTGCCGATCAGCGTTTCCAGCATCGTCACCACCGGGCTCTCGCGCAGATCATCCGTGTTTTCCTTGAACGCCAGCCCGACCACCCCCAGCCGCACCGGCCCCACGTCGAGTGCGGCCTGCGTCGCGCGCCGCAGATGTTCCTCATTGCTCGCCAGCACCGATTCGAGCATGGGCAGCTTCAGGTCCAGGCGCGCCGCCCGATAGCGCAGCGCGCGCAAATCCTTGGGCAGGCACGATCCTCCGAACGCGAATCCCGGCTTCAGATACGCCGCCGAAGTGTTCAGCTTGTCGTCCGAGCACAGCGTCTCAAGCACCTCTTCCGGCGGAACACCCATCATCTCCGCCAGCGCGCCCACTTCGTTGGCGAAGCTGATCTTCACCGCGTGAAACGCGTTGCAGGCGTACTTGATCATCTCCGCCGTGCGCAGGCTCACCAGGCACGGCCGCGTGGGGACCGCGCGGTACAGACCCGCGACGCGCTCCACCGCATCGCCATCCTCGCCGCCCACCACCACCAGCGCCGCTTCCATGAAATCGCGAACCGCCACGCCCTCGCGCAGAAATTCCGGATTGGCGGCCACGCGGACCGCGCCCGTTCCCGCAAACGCCGGCATCACCACCTGCTCGCACGTTCCCGGAAACACCGTGCTGCGGATCGCCACCACCAGCGGGCGCGTCCGGTTCGCGCACGTTGCCGCCAGCTCCTCGACCGCCCGCCGAAGCTGATCGAGCCCCAGGTTCCCGTTCCGCTCCGACGGCGTCCCCACGCACACCAGCGCGACATCGGCATTCTCGATCGCCTCCCGCGTGGACATAGTCGCCGTCAGCCGGCCCGCGGAAGCGCTTTCGCGAATCAGCTCCTTGAGGCCCGGCTCATAAAACGGGGCTTCCCCCCGATTTACGCTGCGGACTTTGTGTTCGTCGCGATCGACGCCCCATACGCTGTGCCCGGTCGACGCCAGGCACGCCGCGGTCACGCAGCCGACGTAACCCAGCCCGAGCACGGCAACACCCGACTTGTGCGCTTCAGACGGCACGATACCCCCGAAGTGGATCCAATTCGGCTCCTCGGCCAGGCGGCCGCGAGCCTCGCCCGATCGTACCGCGCCGCGCGCGTTCGATACAACCACTGGCCCCGCGCCTGTCGTATGATAAAAGCGCTGTGCCGAAATTTTTTCAATCGGGGGCTGTGCGGTTGGCCTCGCTTTTGCTGATCGCGCAGGCGGCGCTGCTGTACAGTTCCATCCGCCCGGAAGCCATCCCGCCGGGCCGCCCGCTCGCCGATTTCCCGCGCGAGCTCAATGGCTGGACGCTGTTTCAGGAGGGCGTCGTCGATCCGGAAACCCAGGCAGTGCTCAACGCCGACGACCTGTTAAACCGCACCTACCTCAGTACGTCGGTGCAGACCGGCGTCAACCTGTTCATCGCGGCCTTCCGTTCGCAGCGCAACGGCAAGGCTCCGCATTCGCCCAAAAACTGCCTGCCGGGGGCCGGATGGACGCAGGTGAACGCCAGCGAGATTCCCATCGACGTGGGCCTGGGGCATCCGATCGTGGTGAATCGCTACGTGGTCCAGCATGAGGAAAACCGCAGCCTGGTGCTGTACTGGTATCAGTCCCGCGATCGCGTCGTGGCCAACGAATTCAGGGCCAAATTCTGGGTGATTGCCGACGCGATCCGCCTCAACCGCACCGATACCGCGCTGGTCCGCGTGATCGTCCCCATCGCCGATCGCGATGTGGCCGAGGCGGAACAAAAAGCGATCATCTTCACCCGGGCGTTCTACCCGACCATTCGCGCATTCTTGCCGTCCTAAGAACCTCTGCCCGAGCTATTTCCGCGCCGCAGTCGCCGCGGGAGCCGGCGCCGGAGCCGCGGGCGCTGCTTCCGCCCGCACCAATCCGAGCAGCTTCCTCAGCTCCGCATCCAGCTTCTTCTTGACGTCCGGGTTATCTTTCAAAAACTGCCGCGCATTGTCGCGACCCTGCCCGATCCGCTCGCCTTTAAAGCTGTACCACGCGCCGCTTTTTTCCACCAGGTTCTGCGCGACCCCCAGATCGATCAGATCGCCTTCTTTGGAAATCCCCTCGCCGTAAATAATGTCGAACTCCGCCTCGCGGAACGGCGGCGCCATCTTGTTCTTCACGATCTTGACCTTGGTTCGATTGCCCGTCACCGTCTCGCCGTCCTTGATCGCTGCGATCCGCCGGATATCCGCCCGCACGCTTGCATAGAACTTCAGCGCGCGCCCCCCCGTCGTGGTCTCCGGATTGCCGAACATTACGCCGATCTTTTCGCGAATCTGGTTGATAAAAATCAGGCACGTATTCGACTTCGAAACGATCCCGGTGAGCTTGCGCATGGCCTGCGACATCAGCCGCGCGTGCACGCCCATGAAGCTGTCGCCCATCTCTCCGTCCAGCTCGGCCTTGGGAACCAGCGCCGCCACCGAATCCACTACCAGCACGTCGATCGAGCCGGAAGTGATCAGCGCGTTGGTGATTTCAAGCGCCTGCTCGCCGTAATCCGGCTGCGAAACCAGCAGATTGTCGACATCCACGCCCAGCTTCTTGGCGTACGCCGGATCGAGCGCGTGCTCCACGTCGATATACGCCGCCATCCCGCCCGCGCGCTGCGCTTCGGCTACCACCTGGAGCGCGATGGTGGTTTTCCCCGACGATTCCGGCCCGAAAATCTCCGA
>JASHWA010000241.1 GCA_030044325.1 Bryobacteraceae bacterium | reverse complement strand
CGCGCCCGGCGATGCGGCCATCCTCGATTCCATAAGACTGCAAGAGATTAGTGAGCAGGAGCGAAGCGTGCTTGGCCAGATCGACATCGCGCAGGTCCTCGGTTTCGTACAGCTGTTCGTGGATCAGGGCCATGGATTCGACGCGATTTTGAGATTCGCGCAGGGCCGCGGCGAGCGCGCTGTCGGGGAAAGCGCGCGCCTGCAGGCGCAGCAGGCTCGCGATCACCTGCAAATTGTTCTTGACGCGATGGTGCACCTCTTTGAGCAGCACTTCCTTTTCGGCGAGCGAAGCGCTCAGCCGGTCGCGCTCCTGCTTCAATTGCCGGATCAGGCCCATCTTGTGGATGGCGCGCTCGATCACCCAGCCCAGGCCTTCCGGCGTCATGCGATCCTTGAGCAGATAATCCTGCGCGCCGGCGCGCATGGCGTTTACCGCGGTCTGTTCGTCCACCAGGCCGGTGAGCATCACCACGGCCGAGGGCGGCGCGCCGCGGGCTGCATCGGACTCTTCGTTGGCGCGAAGCCGCGCGATGAAATCGAGGCCGGTCATGTCGGGCAGCTTGTAATCGATCAGAACGCAATCGGGCGCGACGGCGCGGCATCTTTCGAGGCCTTTGGCGCCCGTCGCTTCGCCCCAGAATTCGAACGCGGAGCCGAGCGACTCCTCGATCAGGATCCGGAACAGCCGCCGGTCGGGCTCGGCATCGTCCACCATCACCAGCTTCATCGCGTCGGGCGCACCTCGCCCTGGTAAATGGTGCGATCAGCGGGGAATTTTTCTCAGCTTCTTGTTTTGGGCGGGGTCGCCACCATCCATTTCGACTCAAACCCCTGCGGCACAACGGTTTTCGCGGCCTTGGTGTGGATGGTGAGCTTGCCGCCGCCCTCGATTGCCTGCAACACCACTTCCGATCCGGCCAGCCGGGTTTTTCCCGGCTTCAGAATCGCCGCGAAGGGGACCGTCATGCCTCCCAGTTGGTAACGATCGAAAACCATGGCGATGTCGAAGCCGCGGTCGCTTTCGAGATAATGCGTGACTTCCATGATGCGGCCGCGGATGCGCGTGCCGGCGGGGACCAGGATGGCCTTCGATTTCGGCTTGCGGATGGGCGCGGCGGTGCGGGCCCAGACGAGATCGCCTGCCGCGGCGGTATCGCTATCGACCGGCGTTTCGAGCTTAATGGTGACATCGGCGCCCCACGGCAGCGGTCCGGGAGGCTTCGCATCGGCGCTCGCGGCGCTCCCAGGTTCGGAGGAATCGTCGGAATCGAAGCGGATGGTCGATTCGGCGCCGTACTCGTGGCAGCCCGAAAACGTGGTCACGCTTTCGGTGGCGGATCCATCGTCGCGGGCGGTGCGCAGGACGCTCTGAAGGGGAATCAGAAATTCGCCGTCCCCGACTTTCACGTGATGGTAGGTATTGATCGTCAGCGCGCGGCACATTCCGGCATTGGAGGGGAGCAGGCCGGTTTCGATGGTGAGGCGGGTGAGCTCGGCGGTATCGGCGACCACGGTGAAATCCCCGCTATAGGCGATTTTGACGCGGGAACCGCTCATCCTCTTGACCATGTAGTGGCTGGTTTCAAGCGGAACGCTGTATTCGAAGACAAAAATGCGGCGCCCGTTCGAAGTTTCGACGCCGTTCAGCCGGAATTTCGTGCCTTGATTTTCGAAAACCTGCATCAGGTTGATCCCGAACGCTCCGGTGCTGGTGGGGCCGGTGGTGACGATCTCGTCGATGTTGCGCGTGTCGAAGCTGGAAGCCTGGGGCCAGGAATCGATCTCGCCTCCCTCGGCGACGGCGACGTCCAGGCGCACGCGATCCGTCGCCGTGACGCGGGCGTCGGGATTCTCCTTCCCGATGAAGACGGGGCACGATCCGGCTTTGGGGAAAAGCGGCTGCCGGCGGCGCAGATAAGTGCGCTCGATGGTCTCCAGGCACATGTATTTGGGCAGGCGGCGGGTGGTGTTGAGAACGTTGGCGCGCGCGCGGTCGAGGACGGTTTTCGCTTCGGACGATATATCCTGCGCAAATGCTCCCGCGGCGAGCAGAATCAGCACCTGGAACTTCATCGAAATCCCGCGCTCGATTATAGCGCTATTCGAGGGTGCGCTCGAAGCTATTGGTGCGGGTGATCGTGCGGCTCATGCTCATGACCGGCATGATCATGATCGTGCTCATGACCGGCGCCGTGGTCGTGTTCATGCGAGTGGGTGTGCTCATGAGGATGGCTGTGTTCCAGGTCGCCGTGGCGGTGTTTGTGGTCGTGAGTGTGGGTGTGCGTGTGTTCGTGTTTATCTTGCATATAGCGTCAGGATACCGCGGGGGCACAAAAAAAGCCCGCGGATTCCACTTCCGCGGGCCTTCTTTATAGCACCAAGGGAGAACGGTTAATTGTTGTTGCCGCCGCTCGAACCGGAACTCGAGCTGCCCGAGCTCGGATTGCGCTTCAGCGTGGGCCGGTCGTCATCGGAGCCGCTCGAGCCCGACCCGCCGTCGGTTCCGGAGCCCGGCGCCCGGCGCAGCTTGGGACGGCCGTCGTCCTTCTGATCGATTTTCTTCTTGTTGTGCATCATGGCCAGGCGCGCCTTGACGTCGTTGAATTCCGACGTGGTGACGACGTATTCCGGCTTGGCTTTGAGATATTCCTGGATGTTTTTCTGCGACGTGACGATGCGATCGTCGGTGGGAGGATGGGTCGAAAAGACCTTGGAGATGGTGCCCGGCTTCTTCTTTTCAAGCGACTCGATCTTTTCGAAAAAGTCCACGAAGGCTTCCGGATCGTAGCCGGTCTTGTACATGTACTGCAAGCCCAGCATATCGGCTTCGGTCTCGAACGCCTTGGAGAATTGCAGGAAGGTGATGGGCAGCATCACGCTGGCGGCCTGGTAGGCGCCGTAACCCGCCCATCCCCCCATGAAGATCAGCGGAATGGTGGCGAGCTGCATCACCTGCCCGCGCGTGGCCTGGCGCGTTCCGTGCCGGCAGGCGACGTGCGCGATTTCGTGCGCCATCACGCCGGCGAGCTCGGCTTCGGTGTCGGCTTTCAAGATCAGCCCGGAGTTCACGAAGAAGAATCCGCCCGGCAGGGCGAAGGCGTTCACGTCTTCGGTGTCGATGACTTTAATGGTGAAGGGCACCTTGGCGTCGGAGTTGCGCACCAGGTTCTGGCCCACGCGATTGACGTACTCGGCGATGACCGGGTCGTCGATGATTTTCGCGTTCCGCTCGACCTGCTGAGCAAGCTGCTTGCCCAGCGCGATCTCCTTGTCCATCGAGTACCAGTTGAGACCCTTACCGACGTCGCGGTTGCCGATCTGATCGGGATCTTTTTCCTTGTCGTCGCCGGCAAAGAGCGAAAACGAAAACAACGACACGATGGTCGTCACAGCCAGAAGGCGCCGCATACACCGACTCCTTTCAGTCCACATTATATACTCTCGCCGAATCGGACGCGAGCCGGGGGCGTCGGGAGCGTTCGAGCACGAGGGGCGGCGTACGACGCCCGCCGGTAATCGGCCGGCATGTTCGTATAACGTATGCTCAGAAGAATGGGTTTCGAAAATCTCGCGCCGTACCGGGAGCGCTTTCCGGCGGCGGAAAATCTGATTTATCTCAATCATGCGGCGGTTGCGCCGTTGTCGCGTCCGGCCGCGGAGGCGATGCGCTGGTTGGCGGAGGACGCGCTCAACCACGGTTCGGCGCACTACGAGCGCTGGCTCGACGCGTACGCGGGCCTGCGGCGCGCGGCCGCGCGGCTGGTGAACTCCGAGCCGGAAGAAATCGCGCTGATGAAGAACACCTCGGAGGGCATTTCGACCATCGCCAACGGGATCGGCTGGCGGGCGGGCGACCGGATTGTCGCGTTCAAAGAAGAATTTCCCTCCAATCAGTATCCGTGGCAGCGCCTGGAGTCGAAAGGCGCCGCGATCGAGTGGCTGTCGGTGACCGATCCGCTCGACCGCATCCACCAGGCGGCGAAAAATGCGCGGCTTCTGGCGGTCAGTTTCGTGCAATACCTGAGCGGATATCGCGCGAATCTTGTAAAAATCGGCGAAATCTGCCGGGATTGCGGGGCGATTTTCTTTGTCGATGCGATCCAGGGACTGGGCGCGTTTCCGCTGGACGTGCGGGCGGCGCACATCGACGCGCTCGCGGCCGACGGCCACAAATGGATGTGCGGGCCGGAGGGTTGCGCGATTCTGTACATCTCGCGGCGGCTCCAGGAGCAGGTGTATCCGGCCGAATTCGGATGGCTCAACGTCGCCGGCGCGGACAAGTACGGCGATCGCGACATGACGCTACGCGACGATGCGGGGCGCTACGAATGCGGGACGCTGAACACGGCGGGATGTTTCGGGCTGCGCGCGGCGATCGAATTTCTGCTCGAAATCGGCGTCGAGAATATCGCGCCAAAGGTGCAGGCGCTGGCCGACCGGATCGATCAAATTGCGCGTGCCAAGGGCTTCGAGACCGCGGTCGAGCGGAAGGCCGATACGGGCGCGGGGATTGTGAGCGTTCGCAAAGAAGGGGTGGATCCGGCGGCGCTGGTGGAGAAGCTGAAGGAGCATCGTGTTCAGGCCGCGGCGCGGGCGGGATGGGTGCGATTTTCGCCGCATTTTTATATCGAGTTCGAGGAGATCGAGCGGGCGATGGAACTTGTGGATTGAGAGAGCGGCTGCCCGCGGCATGACTGCCGCGGCTCGCACACGGACTGGGCTGGTAGGATAAAAGCGGTGAGCCACCATCACCATCATCATGCTCACGCGCCCGCGAAGGGACGCGTGCTGTTTGTTTCGCTCGCGGTGACGGCGGCGTTCGTGATTTTCGAGGCGGTTGCCGGATTCCGAGCGGGAAGCCTGGCGCTTTTGTCCGACGCCGGGCACAACTTCACCGACGCGTTCGCGCTGCTGCTCGCCGCGATCGGGGTGTATCTTGAGACGCGTCCGGCCGATCACATCAAAACCTACGGATACGAGCGCGCGGGAGTGCTGGTGGCGTTCGTCAACGCCATCATCCTGGTGGCGCTCGCGGGATTTCTCATTTATGAGAGCTATGTGCGGCTGCGTGACCCGCGCCCGGTGGCGGAAATGACGATGATCGTGGTGGCCGGCGTAGGGCTCGCGGTGAACCTGGGGATCGCGTTCGGAATCGGCAAGGGACACGATCTCAATTTGCGGGCTGCGTGGATGCACATGATGGGCGATGCGGCCAGCTCGGCCGGAATCATCGCCGGCGCGATCGCGATCCGGCTCACGGGCTGGGTGAAGATCGACCCGGTGCTGTCGCTGCTGATCGCGCTGGGGATCGTGTGGTCGGCGTGGGGAATTATCAAGGATGCGCTGAACATTCTGCTCGAAGGGTTGCCCAAGGGATTGAAACTTGCAGACGTTCTGCGCGACGTGGGCACGGTGCAAGGCGTGATCGACGTGCACGACCTGCACATCTGGAGCATCGGCACGGAAGCGCACGCGCTGAGCTGCCACGTGCTGATCGAAGATATGCCGCCGTCGTCGAGCGATTCGATTCTGCGGAGCATCAACCAGGTGCTGTGCGACCGTTTTCACATTCACCACACCACCATCCAGTTCGAGCACACGCGCTGCGCGCTCGCCGACGCGCCGTGCACGGAAGTTCGCCGCGCTCAGTTACAATAAGGGTTTCACCCCCTCCTTAT
>JASHWA010000240.1 GCA_030044325.1 Bryobacteraceae bacterium | reverse complement strand
AGCCGAGGAACTCAGCCGTGAAAGATCCGCCCAGTACATCTCATAAATATGAATCGTCTGTTGAGGCCGCCCGTCGTGTAAACGCTCCGTCGCAAGGCGAACCGTCTGATAGGTGTCTTCCGGCTTTTCGCCGCGATACTTTTCCACCTGAGCCCGCATGAATTCGAAGTCGAGTCTCTGCGCGAGATTGGCCGCCTCCTCGGGCGACGCCATCGCCTGGGAGTAGAATTCGCCCATCGGCCCCCATTTTCGATGGGACCCGCTGTTCGATGATGTGACGTGCAGCGGATCCACCTTCAGCCGGAGCACCTCTTCGTGGGTCGGCGTGTACTGTGAGCTTCCCGTTGAAGTCTTCAGGTTTTGAAGCATGTCGCCGATGCTGCGTGCGCTCTCATACGGCTCGTGATAACCAACGCCGTGCACAACCACAACGGCGACTCGCTCGGGCGGAGAAGGTTTCTCTTCCATGGACGCCTCGCTTTCTTGTGCTACTGTGCCCCGGCGGCCGGAGCTGTGCCCACCTGAATTTTCGATTCCGAAGTCTTCGAATCCGGCCCCTCGATGACTAAAACCTCATCCACCGCCGGTCCGCTCGCCAGCGCAGGGATGGTGAGTTCCATTTGATAAAGACCCGGAATCGAAGTCATCGCACCCGCCGAAGTCACTGTCGCGCTCATTCCCCCGATCGTGGCCGAAAATACATTCAATCCCTGGACAATTGTCCCGGTGCCGAAGACCGGCGTCGCGACAGCGCCCAGGCCGGTCAAATACACGAACACCGTCTCGCCGGGCGCCGCGGGGTCTGCCGCGGTGATTAAAGCGCCGCTCTGATGCGTCGCGATCGCGTCGCTGATTCCGTTCTCGCTTTGCGTCAGCACGCCCGGCGTGGTCAGATTCACCGGTTCCCACACGGTATTTGAGGAGCCGTTGCTGTTCGTCACCACGATTTGGGCCGCCGGACCGGTGATCGAATACGGGACAGTCACGGACATTTGCGTCGGCGTTACATAGGAAATATAAGCCAGAGTCCCATTGAAGGTGACTTGAACCCCGTCGAGCGTCGTCGTCGCGGCGCCCGCCGCGGCCATGGAATTCGAGAAGTTCGAGCCGAACAGAACCATCAGGCCGCCAGGTGAGATGCCGGAGGTGAAAGGAGCATAGCTCGCGGCATTCAACACACCCGTCGGATTGATATAGGGCGCAGTCGCGGTGGACGCCGGACCCGCCAGAGCGGGCGCCTGGAGCGCGACGTTGATCCCCAAATGCGGACTTGTTCCAAATCCGATACGGATGGTTCCACCGCCCCCGATCGTATAGGAAGACTGACTGACCGTGCTCGTGTATGTCGCCGGCGTTGTTCCGTTAAATGGCTCAAATGCGGATTCATAGGGATCCGTAAAGGTATAGCCGATCGCGCAGGATGCTCCCATCGCACACGGGCTCGTGGCAGCTAACGACTGCGGACTAAGCTGCGCTCGGATTCGCTGGTGGTCGATGATCGTGCCCGACGAGGAAATCGGCTCGAACGCGCCATAGTAAGTGTCGATGGCTCCGATACCGCTCGCCGCGAGGTTCGTCTCGTCTTCATCGATGCCCGCCTGATAATACAGCCCTCCAAATCCCGAGCCGGCCGGACCGCTGGTGCGAACACCTACAAAAATGTCCCACGCGCCGCTCGCGCCCCCGAATATAAAGTTGCCGTCGGGCGATATAAACAGGAGTTCTTGTCCCGGAATCACGGCCGACGCCGTAAAATTCAACACCGCCGCGCCGTTGTTGAACTGATAACTCACGTCGCTTTGCGAACTCTTCGCCATCGCTCCGTTGCCGGTGTATGACATCACCGACACAGTCCCCAGCGATCCCGTAAATCCCGCCGCGGCGGCGCCGTTTGGATTGATCTCGAACGTAGCGGCAACCGTGTCCGCGGGATAGCCATTGGGATAGTTAAGGTAGTTGACCGTATAGGTTCCCGACAATGTGGCATTCGTAGCTTCCGGCGAAGCGAGTGGCGCAGACAGGAATATATCGTTATAGCTGCTCAGCGTCTCCGTAGAGCTGCCGGTAAAACTCCCGTTCTGCGCAACTGAACCCCAGATCAGGTCCCCGGGACAAATCGGATTGGTCAGAAAGCCAAAACCTGTAATCGAAATGGAATAAGTCCCCGCTGCGGTGAACGCCGTCGGTTGAAACTCGCCGGAAGTTGTAGTCGGGGAAGTGACCGGAGCGACAGTATTCGAATCAAGTTCGTACCCGCTGATCGAATAGCTACCCTTCCCGTCAAAGGTGATGGTGTTGTAAACCGCAACCGCGCGCGATAGATCGCCTTTTTGATCGCCGACCGTATATTGGACATAACGAAAGTAATACGTGCCGCTCAGCAGGTTGTTGCCGGAGCTGTCCCAGGCCGAGGCGGCAGGCGGCGATGCGGTAGTGGGGCACGTCGCGGCTCGCAAGAATCCCACCGTTGCAAGATATATCGCAATTCTCGCGAAATTCATGGGGCGAATTATAACAGAAAATCAAGGATTCGCAGCCGCGAACTGAGATGAATTTGACAGGGGAGTAACATTAAGAAAATTTTATTCACTATCTCATTGATGGAAAAAATCAATTGTGATAGACTCGACCGAAATTGTTGCTGATCCCGCATGGGGAGCCAATGAAAGCGCCTCGTCTTGTCTGGATACTGCTGCTGTTCCTTGAAGCCGCGAGAGCGCAATCCTCGACGGCGTACGTCTTTGTCGCGCCTGGCAGCGAAGCCGCTGCTGGCGACCCTTCGAGCAAAGTGGCGAGCTACAGCGTGGGCGGCGGAGCGCAAAGAGTCTACGGCGCTAAAAGTTGGCTCTTCGTTGGTCCCATGGTAGACATCCAAGGCATCGTTCCTGGCAAAGGCGAGGCTTCCTCCACGGTCGGCGTCCTGTCGATCGGGGGTGTTGCGCACTTCCGTATGCCCGACAAATTGCCCAATTTTGACCCGTTCGTCACCGCGGGCTACGCTCTGATTTTTAACGATTTCACAAGCAATGGATTTGATTTTGGCGGCGGCGTGAATTACTGGATTCGCGACGGCCTGGCGCTTCGCGTCGAATTCCGCGAGCAGGCCGCGCAAATTCCCATCGAACCCTACATACACACAGGGCCGTACATCCATTTTTGGGGAGTGCGCCTGGGAGTGACCTTCGGCCATCGGCCTGGCAGTTGAGGACCGGAAAATGCGTCTATCAAAACCGCTGGCAGGATTCGCGATTCTTGTTCTTTCATCCGCGCCGGCTGCCGCCCAGACCCTCGAACAGGAGGTCGAGGCACTCGTGTGGCGGCAGTGGCACAGCAATCCGGGTTCCTGCATCGAGGCTCTCCAATTGGTTGGCCGCAACGACAATGCCGCCGCGCTCGACCGGTTGAAGCGCGGCCAGGGCGAAAAAAACCAACGAATTTACGATGACGCCTTCCTGAATCTCGGTTCCAGGCTGTGGAGGATCCTCACGACGTCGTCGCCTAAGGCTGACCACGCGGATATCGACAAGGCGAAAGAGAGGATCAACCGCCAGACCAGCTCCAATCCACAATCGATATGCAATGCTTCCGCTTTCATCGATAACGGAGCAACCAGCGGGGCGTTTGCGAAAAGAGCCGCGGCGGGAATCAAGGAGATTTTTATCCGATACCAGATCAGTCATGATCCGGATTCTCTGCTCCCTGTTATGGAGGCGGCGGACTTCATCGAGTTGAACTACCGCGGAATCCGCTCGGCCGATGTAAACGTGCTTTTGGAATCCGAGAAGCAGATCGCCGCCGGATCTCCCGCAGCTCCCGATGTGTACCGTGCGATTGGCATGGCCGATCGCATTCTCACCCTGATCGGCGCGGATACCGACGATCCGAACGGCTACGGCTACGATTTTGCGACCCAGCTCACCGCCGCTGCCCTGGCCGAATTGCTTTATCCCCAGCGCTTCTCGCCGGGAACGATGGATTTATATCGATCGTTCCTCAAACAGGATCTGCCAGGGTTCTATGCTTTCATCTATGCGAAGGCGAACGCGATCCAATGTCACCAGGACGCTCCAGACGCGCATTAATCACGGCGCACCGCACCAACGCGGTCAGAGTCGCCGCCGCGGCAGCGGCGTTTGCCGGCTTCGTCGTGTGGTGTTTTTGGGACGGCCCGACTGCGGCTGCACAAAACCAGACGTTCACTTCCGAGGTGTACCAGCTCCCCTACTTTTGCATTCCGCCCAACGCCAAGGACAGCACCGGAATCACGGGCCAGCGTACTGCTCCTGCCGGCTGCGGGAGCGGCGATATCTATGCGCCGACTTCAAATGCGCAGAAGATCGTCGCCGACATGAACAAGAGCCAACTCGCTGCAAACCTAAAATTCACGGCGGCGACGGCGATCACCGGCATTATGATCGAGTGCAAGCAGGGCAAGACCTGCACTCCTGCAAATGCGAGAACAGCCGAGCAGATGATCGACACGTCAGCCGCCGCAAGCCCGCCCGATGCCGCCAAATCGACCTCCTACACCCTGCCCGGCGTCTGTGTGGGCGAACAAACGACATTAAGTGCAGCGACCTCGTGGGCCGGGCCGGTTCCCTGCACGGGACGCATTGTGCAAAGTTCCAACGCGGCCGAGATCGCGCTCACCCTGTCCAGCGACAGTTTTACGCTCAGCGCCGACCCCAAGAGCCCATCCGTCGTCCAGATTAGCTGTAAGACAACCTGCTCGGCGGCGGATCTGCTGAGCATCGAGAGCGAGATCAACAATAAGGCAGCCGTCTACACGCAGGATATTCCCGTTCCCGACGGAACCGCCGCAAACGCCGTTACCTACGTGACCCAGAACTGGCAGAATCTCGACAATAACGCGCTCCACGCGGCCGCTATCGGCGGCAATGTCCTGCGGCTGACCAGCAATCTCGCGATTCCTCAAGCCGACGTTGATCGTCTCACGGACGCGATCCATCAACTGGGATTCGGCCCGTCTTCCCCGCCGCTGATCCAACGGTTGTTCTACCAGAACGCGGCCAC
>JASHWA010000239.1 GCA_030044325.1 Bryobacteraceae bacterium | reverse complement strand
GCCGGGCCTGGCGCTGCTCGGCGTTCATCTCGGATTCGAGTCCGGAGCGCTGATCACTCCATCGCCGCTGGAGATGCTGTGGCTGGTCGACCGGGTGTGGCTGGGGTTTTTCTGCGCGATGTACGTGGCCGGAGGAATCGTGCTCGCTTTTCAGATGCGCCGCGCCGACGATCCCATCGTGCGCCGCCAGTTGACCTGGCTGCGGAACGGCGCGCTGATCGGAATTCTGCCGTTCGCGCTGATCTACGCGATTCCCTACATGATGGGCGTGGTTCCCAATCACGCGATGAACCTGGCGGTGCTTTCGCTTCCGCTGATTCCTTTGACGTGGGCGTGGGCGATCCTGCGCTACCGGCTGATGGACGTGGACACGATTTTTCAGCAGGGCTACGTGTATACGCTCGCGACGCTGGCCGTGCTGGCGATTCTCTACGGCATGATTTTCGCCGCCAAGAGCGCGGGCGAGCTTTCCGGAACCGCGCTGGTGGCGCTGATCCTGATCGCCGCGTTCGTCTTCCAGCCCATCCGCAACTGGATTCAGGAGCAGCTCGACCGCTATTACTTCTATAAAGACCGCTACGACTACCGGCGCACGCTGATCGAGTTCGCGCGCGAGCTCGGCTCGCCGACAGATCTAAATGAAATGCTCGAAACGGTCGCCGACCGGCTGATCCGCACGCTGGGAATCCGGCACGTGGCGTTTTTTCTGTGGGACGAAGCCGAATCGAAATTCGGCCTGGCTCTCGCCAGCAACCGCAGCGGGCGGCAGACGGAAAACGTCCCTTACGGTCTCGATCTCAGCTTTTTAAGCCCCGCGCCCGCCAAGCCGTACCTGTTTTTCGAGCGCACGCGCCATTCGCTCGACGTGGTTTCGCATGAAATGCCGGCCAGCGTGCGCCGCTCGATCGCGGAGCTGGAGTTGACCTATTATCTGCCGTGTTCAGCGCGCGGGCGCACCATCGCTTATCTGGGCGTCAGCCGCACCGATTCGGGCGATTTTCTTTCCTCCGACGACGTCGATCTGCTGGTGACGCTTTCGGGCTACGTGGGCATCGCCATCGACAACGCCACGCTGTACCGGTCGCTTGCGCGAAAAGCCGAAGAGTACGAACGGCTCAAGGAATTTTCGGAAAATATCGTCGAATCGATCAATGTCGGAATTCTGGCCGCGGATCTCGACGACCGCGTGGGAAGCTGGAATTCGCAGATCGAAAAGCTCACCGGCATCAGCCGCCGCGACGCGGTGGGGCGCAAGCTGCGCGAGCTGTTTCCCGATGATCTGTGCGCGCAGCTCGATTCGATCCGCGGCGAAACCGGCGTTCATAATATCTACAAATTCGTGCTGCGGTCCGCCCAGGTGAGCAACGACACCACGCTCAACATCGCCATCGCGCCCCTGGTCTCGCGCGACGGCGACGAGATCGGGCGCCTGATCATTTTCGACGACGTCACCGACCGCGCGGAGCTGGAGCGCAGGCTGGTGCAGGCCGATAAGCTCAGCTCCATCGGGCTGCTCGCGGCGGGCGTGGCGCATGAAGTCAACACGCCGCTGGCGGTGATTTCGACCTACGCGCAGATGCTCGCCAAGCAGATTTCCGACGACGCGCAGAAGGCGCCGCTGCTTGAAAAAATCGCGCGCCAGACCTTCCGTGCGAGCGAGATCGTCAACTCGCTGCTGAATTTCTCGCGCACCTCGCCCACCGAATTCGTGAGCGTCGATTTGAATAAAGTCGCGCGCGAAACGGTCACGCTGGTGGAGCACCAGCTTTTGAAAGCCGGCGTCGAAATCAAGCTGGCGCTCGACGCCGATTTGCCGAAAATCAAGGGAAATCCCGGAAAATTGCAGCAGGTTTTGCTCAATTTATTCCTGAATGCGCGCGACGCGATGGAATCGGGCGGGGCGCTGGCGGTTTCGACGCGCGCTACCGAAGGCGTGGTGTACATGACGATCACCGATTCAGGAGCCGGAATTGCGCCCGAAAATCTTTCGCGCATCTTCGATCCTTTTTTCACCACCAAGGCAGCGCGCAAGGGTACCGGCCTGGGACTTTCGGTGAGCTACGGCATCGTGCGGGAGCACGCGGGCGAAATCGAAGTCGAAAGCGAGCTCGGCCGCGGCACGCGCTTCCACCTTTCCTTCCCCGAAGGCGCGCGCCGTCCGGAGCTGGTGCGCACGGAAACCGCAGCGGCTCCAGCGCCGTCCTTTGTAGATAAGAGATTGACAGGCTGATGGCGGACACGGCCGCGAATTATCCTACGGATCTGATTGCTTCGGAAGCGGCGCGCGGACGCATTCTGGTGGTCGATGACGAGCCTGACATTCGCGACAGCCTGGAAGCGCTGCTCACCAGCGAAAACTACCAGGTGGATCTGGCGGCGAACGCCGACGAGGGCTTGCGGCGCCTGGATAAGTCGCCCTATGACCTGATACTGCTCGACCTGATGATGCCGGACAAGAGCGGCATGCAGGTGCTCGAAGAGATTCGCGCGCGCGACCAGGAAACGCCGGTTTTCATGATCACGGCGTACGGCTCGGTGCAGGTCGCGGTGGACGCGCTGAAGCGCGGCGCCAACGATTACTTCCCCAAGCCGTGGGACAACGAAAAATTGCTGATCGAGATCGAGCGCATGATCTCGAAGGGGCGCCTGGAGCGCGAGAATGTCGAGCTCAAGCGCGCGCTCAAGCAGCGCTACAGTTTTCCCAACATTGTCGGAAAAAGCGAGCGGATGCTCAAAATTCTGGATTTGGTTTCGCAGGTCGCCGACAGCCGCTCCACCATTCTGATCACGGGAGAGACGGGAACCGGCAAGGAGCTGATCGCCAAAGCGATTCACGCGCACTGCAAGTCGCGCGCGGAGCATCCGTTTGTCGCCGTGCACTCCGGCTCCGGGCCTCCGGACCTGCTCGAATCGGCGCTGTTCGGGCACGTGCGCGGCGCCTTCACCAGCGCCATTGCGACCAAGAAAGGTTATTTCGAGATCGCCAATCGCGGGACCATTTTTTTCGATGAAATCGGGACCATTTCGCTTGAAACGCAGACCAAGCTGCTGCGCGTGATCCAGGAGCGCGAGTTCGTTCCCCTGGGGTCCACGGATACGATCAAAGTCGATGTGCGCATTGTGGCGGCCACCAACGCGGATTTGAAGCGTCTGGTGGAGGAAGGCAAATTTCGCGAGGACCTGTATTACCGGCTCAACGTGATCAACCTCGCGCTGCCGCCGCTGCGCGACCGCAAGGAAGATATCGCGCCCATGGTCGAGCATTTTTTCACCAAGTATTGCCGGGAAAACGAGAAATTCCTGGATGAAAATAACCGCTCGCGTCTGCATTTCGAGCCGGACGCGATGCAGATTCTGATGGAGCACACCTGGCCGGGCAACGTCCGGGAACTGGAAAACGTGGTGGAGCGCGCGGTGGTGCTGGCCTCGCAGCCGCAGGTTCCGGTGGACGTTCTGCCGGAGCATCTGCTGGAAGCGCGCGGCCTGCGCATCCGGCGCGACGAAAGCGGAAGGCTCGCGCCGGACGCGTCGCTGTTTGAAGAAGTCGCCGACTTCGAGCGGCGCCGGATCATTGAGCAGCTCGAAAAATCGGACTGGAGCCAGACTGCGGCGGCGGAGGAATTGCGCATTCCGTTATCGACGCTGAATCAGAAAATCAAGCGGCACAGCATCGAAATTCGGAAGAAGTCGGGGGCGTAATAAGGTGGGGCGATGACTGACGAGCAGTACAACGAGCTTGTCGCCAATCTGAACAAGGGCCTTCGCTATTTGAAAACCGGGAAAAAGTTCAGCCCGGCTCTCCAGAAATACATCGATTCGCTGCCGATGACCGATCGCGGGTGGAAGACTTTCCAATCGCCGGCGCAAAAATCGAAGCTGAAGAGACCGGCTCGATCGAGGGACACCGGATGACGATGGATCCCGAACGGCGACGGACGCCGGCACGGCTGATTATTCGAGCTGCGCGTAGCCGCCGTGATAGAAAATCAGGGGACGCCCTTCGCTGACCGAAACATCCACCGTTTCGCCGATCAGGATGCGATGGTCGCCGGCGTCGAACGCGCGCACGGTTTTGCAGTCGATCAGCGCCAGCGCTCCATCGAGCCATGGCGCGCCGGTCCTCGCTTCGCGCCAATCGACTCCTGTAAAGCGGCCTTCGGGGAGCTGCGCGAAACGGACGGACAGATCGCGCTGCTCTTCTCGAAGGATGTTGATCGCATAAAAGGGACAATTGAGAAAGTGCGCGAGAAAGGTGCAATCGTGCGCTACGGCGACCATCACCAGCGGCGGATTGAGCGACAGCGAGCAGAACGAATTGACCGTGATTCCGTGCGGAGCGCCGTCGCCGGCGCGTGTTGTGAGTACTGCAACCCCGGTCGCAAACAGGCCGCAAGCGCGGCGAAAATCGGCGGGAGCAACCGTATTGTGAACCGCGGCGCTTGACACCTGACTAACTCCAATCCTATCATGAAGTTTCGGCGCGGTCCCGGCCATACAACAAGGAGGGCGGCATTGATCAAACTCGACATCATCAACGAAGTGGTCAACCGGACGGGCATTACCAAGACAAAAGCCGAGATGGCCGTGGAGATCGTCTTTGAAAGTATGAAGCGGGCTCTCGGCAAGGGCGAGCGCATCGAGCTGCGCGGTTTTGGAATTTTCAACGTGCGCCCGCGCAAGACCGGCATCGGCCGCAATCCGCGCACCGGCGCCGAGGTCGCGATTCCTCCCGGAAAAGCGGTGCGGTTCAAGCCCGGGAAGGAACTGCAAACGTTGCAGTAACTGAAATTGTCCAGCGACGGCTATCCCCGGATTCCAGAGATGCCGCCGGCTGCGTCTCGACCGCTCGAAGCCGGTGTCTTCGATTTCATCGCGGCGGAGCGCATTCGGCCGCGCCATCGCTACTGGCTGCACGCGCTGCTGCTGCTGCTGACGCTGCTGTCGACGACGGTGGTGGGCGCGGGCTTTGCGCACAGCTTCGCCGCGGGACGAATCTTCGATTTCGATCTGGGTCTCGAAGGTTACAAATTGATGTGGCGCAATCCGGCGTACTTGCTGGACGGGCTGCCGTTTTCGGTGACGCTTCTGGTGATTCTGCTCACGCACGAGATGGGGCACTATCTGGCGGCGCGCTATTACCTGGTGGATGCGACGCTGCCGTTCTTTATTCCCGTTCCGAATCTGATCGGCACGTTCGGCGCGTTCATTCGCATTCGCTCGGCGATTCTTTCACGCCGGATTCTGTTCGATATCGGCATCGGCGGGCCGCTCGCGGGGTTTGCGATGCTGATCCTGCCGCTGATCGCGGGAGTCTCGATGTCGCATGTGTCGCCGGGAGTGGGCGCGCGCGGAGAACTGGTGTTCGGGACGCCGCTGATTTTGAGATTTTTCGAGCGGGCGATTCTGCATACGGGGCCGGAGAATGTGTATCTGCACCCGGTGGCTCGCGCGGCGTGGGTGGGACTGCTGGCGACGGCGCTGAATCTGCTGCCGATCGGGCAGCTTGACGGCGGCCACATTCTGTACGCGTTTCTGGGCGAATGGACGCGCGTGCTTTCGCGCGCCTTCATCGGGGTGCTGGTGCTGATGGGATTCTTCTTCGCCTGGAGCTGGTTTTTCTGGGCCGCAATTCTGTTCTTCTTCGGTCTGCGCCATCCCGTGATCGTGGATCCGACGCCGCTCAGCCCCAAACGGCGGTGGATGGGACTGGTGGCGCTGATCATTCTGATTCTGTCGTTCACACCCACGCCGATCCGCAGCGGACTGTGAAAATTTCCGCGACGATCATCACCTATAACGAAGAGCGCAACGTTCCGCGCGCGCTCGAAAGCCTGCGCTGCGCCGATGAAATCGTGGTGATCGACAGCGGATCGAATGACCGGACGGTGGAGATCGCGGAAAAGCTGGGCGCGCGCGTGATCGAGAGCCCTTGGCCGGGCTACGCCAAGCAGAAAAATTTTGCGGCCGAGCAGGCGAGCTACGACTGGATTCTTTCGATCGACGCGGATGAATCGCTGAGCGAGGCGCTCGAAGGCGAGATCTGGCAGTTGAAGAAAAACGGTCCGCTGCACGACGCCTACACGATGCCGCGGATGGCGCAGTATCTGGGCCGCTGGATCCGGCATTCGGGGTGGTATCCGGACCGGAAGGTGCGGCTGTACGACCGGCGCAAGGCCACCTGGGTGGGTGAGTTCGTGCATGAGTCGGTGAAGGTGAACGGGCACGTCGGGCACCTGGATTCGAACCTGCTGCACTTCACTTGCAGCTCGCTTTCCGAGCATTTAAAAACGATGGACCGGTATACAACGCTCGCGGCGGAGCAATTGCTCGCGACGGGCGAGAAGGTGACGTGGCAGCGGCTGCTCATCGAACCGCCGTGGACATTTGTGCGGACGTATGTTTTTAAGCTGGGATTTCTGGATGGGCTGGAGGGTTTAGCGATCGCGAACATGGCGGCGCTGTACAACTTCGTCAAGTATGCCAAGGCGCGGTTCATGAGTCCGGGGCGGGATTAGACTTTGATGAAGCTGGCCCGGCCAACGCGCTCCATGACCGTCGCGCCGCAGGGCTTTCGGCGGGGCCACGGTGAGGCGCGACAGTGATCGAGAGCGTTGGCGCCAGAACGCTGCATCTCGACTGCGGGCGCGAGATGGCGGGCGGGCAGTGGCAGGTTGTGTATCTGGTGGAGAAACTAAAGAACGCGGTTCTGTTGGCGCGGGAATCGTCGCCGCTGTTTTCGGAAGCTTGCAGGCGAGGGATCGATGTGCGGGGGATTTCGCTCGTTGGGGTGCGTTCGGCGGCCAAGGATGCGGAGATCGTGCACGCGCATGATTCGCGGGCACACTCGATGGCCGCGGCTTTGGCCCGCGCGCCGCTGGTGGTTTCGCGCAGAGTGGGATTTCTGATGAAACGCTCCGTGCTTTCGGATTTCAAGTACCGGGCGGCGCGGATGTACATTGCGGTTTCCGAATTTGCCGCGGCGCGGATGCGCGAAAGAGGAATCGATGCGGGCCGCATTCGCGTGGTGTATGACGGGGTTCCGATTCCGGTGCGCGCGTCGACCAGGACGGGCGGGGTGGTGGCGATTCGAAAGATCGCGAGCGATGCGATCGGCGATGTGGGGAAATCGATGAATGTGCCGGTGAAATTCGTTTCGGATTTGTGGCACGATCTCGCGACCGCCAGCGTTTGTGTTTATCTGAGCGGGATGGAGGGACTCGGGTCGGGCGCGATTGCGGCGATGGCGTGCGGGGTCCCGGTGATCGCCAGCCGCGTGGGAGGGTTGCCGGAGGTGGTCGAGCATGAGAAGACCGGTCTGCTGATCGACTCGCCCGGCGAGCTCGAAGCGGCACTACGGAGATTGATCGAAAATGCCGATTTAGCGGGCGAGATGGGCGAACGTGCGCGCGAAACGGCGAAGCGGAAATTTTCGGTCGAGGCGATGATATCGGGGACACAGCGGGTCTATGACGAGGTTTTGAGATGATCGGGATCGAGATTGCGATTGCGGCGCTGGCAGGATTGCTGATCGGCAGTTTTCTGAACGTGTGCATTTTCCGGCTGCCGCGCGACCTTTCGGTGGTGCGGCCGAGGTCGTTTTGTCCGGGCTGCGAAAAAATGATCGCGTGGTATGACAACGTTCCGGTGCTGAGTTACGTGATTCTCGGCGGGCGCTGCCGGCATTGCAGGGAGCGCATCCCGCTGCGCTATCCGCTGGTGGAGGTTGCGGCCGCGGCGGCGTTCGGCGCCACCGTTTGGATGGCGGGGTGGTCGCCGATGGCGCTGAAATTCTGCATTTTTTTTGCGATTTTGATCGCGCTGATCGCCACCGATATGGAGGAGCGCATCCTTCCGGATGAATTCACCCTGGGCGGAACGGCGCTCGGGCTGGTGCTGGCGATCTTCATTCCGCTCGAGCCGGGGCTGACGATGTTGTTCCTGCCGCGCACGGTGGGGATTCGCTGGGATTCGCTCATAGAATCGGCGCTGGGCGCGGCGGTTCCGACGGCGCTGTTCTGGTTTTTCGGATGGGCGTTTGAAAAAATCCGGCACAAAGAGGGTCTGGGATTGGGCGACGTGAAAATGATCGCGATGATCGGCGCGTTTTTAGGATTACGAATGTCGCTATTCACCATGTTCGTGGCCGCGCTGGTGGGTTCGGTGCTCGGACTGATCTATATCTTCGCGACGCGTAAGGAAGCGGGATCGTATCAGCTGCCGTTCGGAAGTTTTCTGGGAATCGCGGCGGTGGGAGTCGGATTTCTGGCGATGAGCGGGAGATGAATCAAATGCCGCGGATGAACGCGGATGAGCGCGAATTTAATTGGCCGTGAATGAACGTGAGTTGGCTGTACGGTTTGACGTTTTGCCCGCGCGATTACTCGCGCGGCTCGCTCAACGGATCGGGTTTGAAGATGGCGAAAGAGGCGCCTTCGGCGTCCGCGGCGACCGCGAAACGGCCTACGTTCTCCATCGATTCCGGCCCGAAATACAGTTTTCCGCCGAGGCCGGCGATTTTTGAAGCGGACGCGTCCACATCCTCCACCTGATAGTAAGCGAGCCAGTGCGGCGGAACATAGGGATTGGAAAAGCCGGCCGGCGGAATGCCGCCGATGAAATCCCCGCCGTTGCGGATATGCAGATAATCATCGTTCCGGCCCGCGGTGATTTTCCAATCGAACAATTTTTCATAAAATTGTTTGGCTGCTTCCGGCTCGCGCGTGTTGAGATCTGCCCAGCACAGCGCGCCCGGAACGTTCGCGATTTCGATGCCGCCGGTTTTCGCCGGCTGCCAGAGGGAGAAATACGCGCCGGTGGGGTCCTGGAGCACGGCCATGCGCCCGTGTTCGAAAACATCGAACGCACCTTCGATCACGGTGCCGCCGAGCGCGGCCGCGCGTTCGACCGATTGGTCCGCGTTTTCGACCGCGACATACAGTTGCCAGTGCGGCGGAACCTGCGCGCGTTCCTGAGGCCGCATGGAGTAGGCGGACGCAGCCACGCGGCCGCCGATTTTGAACAGAGTGTAGACGCTGTCCCCGCCCACGGGCGGATTGTCATGGGACCATCCGAACAGCGGCTCATAAAACTGCTTGGCGCGATCCGGGTCGAGCGAGGCCAGCTCGACCATACAAAACGATCCCGGCGGGGGGTGCTCGATAGAGGGCATGGCGGGATTATAACAGGGCGTGCATAGATGTATAATTTCTTTCTTATGAAACTTTCGATTGCCGCGGTTGCGATTTTGTCTCTGGCGGGGCTGTCCGCCGCCGCCCCCGACGAACTGGATGATTCCTACGCGAAGCTGAAGGCCGCGGTGGACAAGAAAGACGCCGGCGCGGTGAAAGCGGCGGAGCCGGACGTGCTGAAGGGCGCCAAGGCCCTGATCGATGCGCCCAAGCCCGCGGGCGCCGATGAAGCCAAGGATTGGGAGAATCGGGTGAAGTACGGCCATGAAATCGAAGAGTACTGCGAATACGCGCTCGCCTCGACGGCGGAGCAGGCGGGCGATCCGGCCAAGACGGTGGAGCTGGGGGATCTGCTGGTGGCGCAGAACGCCAAAAGCAAGTACGTCGATGAGGGTTTCGCCAACGCCTACCTGGTGGCGCTGGGCAAGGCGGGCGGATCGGCGAAGCAGGTGGCAGCCATGCAAAAGATTGCCGCCGGCCGGCCGGATAACATCGTCGCGCTAATGGTTCTGGTGCAAAGATCGAGCGGCGCCGGGCAGGTCAATTACGGGAACAAGCTAATCGCCGCGTCAAAGAAGGCGAAGCCGGAGGGTGTCCCCGACGCAGAATGGGAAAAAACCAAGAACGCGGCGCTCGCGGACGGTTATTACTACGCGGGTCTCGGATACGTGACACAGCGCTCGTTCCTCGACTGCGATAAGGATTTAACCGCGGCGCTGCCGTTGCTCTCGGGAGATCAAAGCAAGCTCGGAGTCGCCTATTACGAGCTGGGCTTCTGCAAGTACTCTTTCGGCAAGCAGACCAACGACCGGAGCAAGATGCGGGCGGGACAGCAACTGGTGGAGAAATCGGCGGGCATCAAGAGTCCCATGCAGAACCAGGCGTATCACGACAACCTGCTCATGAAACAGGAGCTCGGGGTCCGCTAATTTAACCGTTAATCGGTCAATTTTCGCTCGATTTCGGGTCTATTTGCTCGCGATTTTCCTGGTACTTTCCTGCTCCACCGGCTAGACAGAACTGCGCGAGCTTGTCGGGTCGGCTGTGACACTGTGTCCCATCGCCCCGCGTGCGGGCGCCGCAACCGGCTGAATTCAAAAAGCGCGCGCGATTGGCGGCCGGCTTGCTCGTTTTAGCGGCCGAGTGGAACAAACGCGAAGATCCGATCAATCGAATGCCAACCGGGACCGGGTGCGTTCGGAGGACCGCACGCCGGGCTCGATTTTCTCCTTTTTGCCAGCACACGGAGGGTGCAGGGCGGGTGCGGTTGCACAGCAGTTGAGCCGCACCTTGACGGAGGGCCCTGCCTCCTCCGTGCTGCTGGCGGATTTTGACCGGCGCGCGTACTCGGTGTGGAGCGCGAGCGAAACGCCGCGGCGCCTGGACGGGCGCACGTGGGGGGCTTTCGTCTCGGAAGTGGACGGAATTCAGGTGTTGAACGCGCGCGAGGTGCAGCCGCGGCAACTGGGGCGATTGCTCGACTACGCGCGCAAGAAATTCGCGATTGTTTGCGCGGATCTGACGGGAGCGCGCGAGTCGCATTCGCGGGCGGTGCTGCGCGCCTCCGACGCAATTTTCATCGTGACGGGATCGGATGCGCCGTCGA
>JASHWA010000238.1 GCA_030044325.1 Bryobacteraceae bacterium | reverse complement strand
ACCAACCGGCCGTTCACGTTCGATTATCAGCCGGCGCGCATTCCGCTGCTGTACGACATCGATTATTGGCAAGCGAGCAGAGACAAGGGCGATTTTATCGATTACTTCATCTCCGATCCGTCGCTGTGCCGGCTGTATGTGGCGCTGGCGAAACTCGATCCGGACACGGCGCTGGCGATGCGCAATTCCGTTCCCGCGGCGCGCCTGAAGGTGTACGCGCACGTGCTCGACTTTTTCGGCTCCATGTTCGAGATTCGCGGCGGGAAGGCCGTGTTTCCGGGGGGCGTGCGTTCGGAAAAGGCGTGGAGCGACCTGGTCGGCGCGTCTCCGGAGAAAGGTGCGGCGTTTTTCGAAAAACTTCTGACGCGCGACGACGGCTGAATGGCGAGCTACTTCGACGCGCTGGCGCGCATCAACGGTCCGGTGAAAGATTACCTCACCGAGCCGGAGCGGTTGAAGCGTTTTTACACGGCGATCCGCGGACGCGTCACCAGCCCCGGTCCGGCGCGTCCGGTATTTCGCGCCAACACCGACATGCTGCTGCTGACCACGCGGCTGCGCCTCGACCCCGACGGAAAGCCCCATCTTCCGGGCGGAATGGAGGTGTGGAAGAGCCTGTTCATGAACCACCCGGCGGGCAAGTATGATGCGAAGCTCACGCACGCCGCGCCGAACTGGAGAGAACCCGACGACGTTCTGGAGGCGCTGTTCGGTTTGTGCCGCAAGGCCGTCGAAAACGAGCCGCTCAAAATCTTCATGGCGCTGAGCGACATGGAGCGCAACCGCGCGGCGCCGCTTCAAACCGCGACCGTCGAACGCCTCGCGCGCGACTATAAAGCTCTGAGCTCGCAGTACGCGCTGTTTTCCGAAGCGCCGACGGTGAGCGACAGAACCATCGTTCAGTTTCTCGACACCATCCACTCGGTGAACCAGGTGCACGATCCGCTGCTCAAGGCCGACGCCGCGGGAAGCATGCAGGCGCTGGCGGCGCTGTGGCTGATTTTCGAGCGGCAGGGGAGCATTTCGCCCGGCGACGCAGACGCGACGCTGGCGCACGTGCTCGACCCGTTCGAGAAAATTCAGAACGAGCGCGAGGTTTTCGACGCGGGCCGTTCCGGCGTGAAAACGCTGCTGGCGGCGGCGCATTCGCCCGGCAATGTCTCGCCGCAGGATCGCATGATGGACCTGGTGGCGGGCGGTGTCAGCGACAACTCCGACGCGCACCAGCAGGTGATCGAGGACATGATCCGGATTTTCGAGGCGCAGAAGCTGATCTCGCTTGAAACGCTGTTCGAGCTGGCCGATAATCTCGAAAGCGTGTCGCGCGGGGAGAAGCTGAACACCGCGCTTGCGGCCAAGCTCGCGTCGCGAATTTCGGAGATCCAACTGCCGCGCAGCCAGCTCACCGGCGCCGAAAAGAATTCGCTCTCCTACGGCTACTGGACCGACCGGCATATCGAAGCGCAGCGCAAACTGAACCTGCGCGCGATGATCGACAAGTCGGCCAATGACGCGCAGAAGCTGAAGGACCTGCGCGGCGCGCTCGCTCCGTTCCTGCGCGACACGCTGGTGGGATTCGACTATATCCATTACGCTCCGCCCGGCGCGCAGGTGCTGCATACCAACCCTCTGTTCGTGCGCAGCCACGATTTCATTGGCATCCAGAACGCGAATGAAACCTGGAAAGCGACGGAGGTATTCGGCACGGGCTGGCCGGCCAACGCGGGCGGACGCCTGGTGGGATCGCTCGCGTCGCTGCCTTACGCACTGGCCGAGGCCGAACAGAATTTCCTGATTCCCACGCGCGAGCAGGCCTTGATCTGGGGCGACCTGGTTCCTCAGATGATCCTGACCGCGGTCATCCCGCGCTGGTGGAACGTCACGCCGCTGCAGCTGCACTGGGTGGGCGTGCATATGGCCTATGCGGAGACGCTTCTGGCCGAAAGCGCGCTCGATCCCGAGCGGCGCGCGCAGGTGCTCGCCACGCTATCGAGTTACGCGCAGCCGGCGCGGGTCAACCGGGTGGGACGGATGCTGATGGCGGGCGACGTGGGCGCGGCGGAAGAGAACGTGGTGCCCTCGGAGATGTATCTCCTGGCCGACCAGCTGGCGCCGGGGGATCGCGACACTGCGCTCGCCGCCGATATCCGCAGGATCGCCGCGCAGGCGCCCGAGCAGGTGAGCCCGCGCGAAATCTCGCGCATTTTCGGGACGCCCAAGCCGATGCTCGCGAACACCTATCAGCCGGAGCTTCTCAATCTTCGAACCTTCCCCACGCTTATGGGTTATTCGAGCCGCATCCTGGCGGAAAGCTGGGAATCGAATCTGCTGTATTACGGCGCGCTGGCCGACGATACCTATATCCGTCCGGCCGAGCTGAACGTGCTGATTCCGCAGTGGACGCAGGAAACCGTGGAGCGTATTTTCGCGACGCACCTGGAGGATTGGCCGGCGCTGCTGAGAAGCCTGCGCCTGGTGGGAGACGGCGTGCGGGAGAAGGCGCGCAAAGCGCCCGCCGCGGCCGCGGATCAATTATTCGGAGGGTTATCGCATTGAAGTTCAGAATGATGACGCGCCGAAGGATGACAACGCGACTCGCGGTTGCAAGCGGCCTGGTGGCTGCGCTGGCCCTGGCACAGGACCGTCCCACCTTTCGCGTGAAGGTGGACATGGTGGTGCTGAGCTTTCAGGTCACCGACAGCAAGGGCAGATACATCAACGGGCTCAAGCCCAAAGATTTCCGCATTCTCGAAGACGGGATCCCGGAAAAAATCGCGACGTTCGGCGAAGGCAGCCGGCCGCCCGTGCAGGTCGCCGCGGACGGAACTCTGCGGCCGATCATTCCGTCGGAAGAAAGCAGGACGGAGGGGCGCGTCGTCGACGCATTCATCGGGACCAACGTTTTCGTTCTGTTCGACACCAGCAATTACATGTACCGCGGTTTCGTGTACGCCTCCGACGCGATCGCCGATTTCATCCGCGGGCTGGATCGGGCGGATTCGGTGGCCGTATACACGTACAGCAAGAACCTGAAGCGCGAAGCGCCGCTCACGCACGAGCGCACGGACGCGATTTTCGGGCTGCGGCAGGCCGTGGCGGGCGACGATTCGGCGCTGTACAACTGCCTGCTGCTGACGCTTCGCGACGCAGCGAAAGTCCCGGGGCGCAAGGTGATCATCGTGTTTTCGAACGGTCCCGACAACGCCAGCATGGTGGCGCCGTCCGACGTTCAGGCGGTCGCCGAGGACGAAGGCATTCCGATTTACGTGATTTCGACCAACGAAGTGAACAAGGACCCGATCTCCTCGCAGGTTTTCAAGCGCATCTCGCAGCGCACGGGAGGGAAATCCTACTTCGCCAAGACCTGGCAGAAACAGGTGGAGGCGTTCGAGAGCATTCGCGAGGACCTGGGCAATTCCTACACGGTCACCTATTATCCGCAGCCCAATCCGAACGAAGGTTTTCGCAAAATCACGGTGGAGCTGCTCACTGACGCGGCGAAAAAATACCGCATCCAGTGCCGTCCCGGCTATCGTCCGCGCGGAGGGTTTTAGCGCGACTCCGCGAGGCCGCACGCGCGCCACGCGTCGAACCCGCCGATCACATTGGCCACGTTTCGAAATCCGGCGCGCTGGATCAGGCTGGCCGCGATGGCGCTGCGATAACCGGATTTACAATGCACGGCGACGGGGCGCTCCCGGTCGAGCTCATGCAGCCGCACACCGAGCTTGTCGAGCGGCATTAAGCGCGCGCCTTCGATGTGACCGTCCTCCCACTCCGGGCGCCGGCGCACGTCGATGACCTCAAACGCGGAAAGCTCCCGCCGCAGATCCTCGGCGGTGATCTGCGCGATTTCGGCAACGGGGCCGGTCCAGGATGCCATTCCGTCTCGAAGCGCGCCGGTCACCTTTTCGATTCCGACGCGCGCGAGCCGCATGCGCGATTCCTCCACTCGCTCGGCGTCTTCCGCCACCAGAACGATCGAGGCGTCGAGTCCGACCAGCGTCGCCGCCCACGATGCGAACTGGCCCGAGAGGGCGATGTGCACCGCTCCCGGAACGTGAGCCGCGCAAAAATCCTGGGAAGGCCGCGTGTCGAGCACGATCGCACCCGCGCTCTGCGCCGCCAGTGTCTCTTCGGTCGAAAGCAGCGGAATCGCCGCTAATTCGGTCAAAGCCGGCGCGCCCTCGCGATTGATCTCGGCGTCGCGGGCGAAATATCCCGGTCTTTCGGGAAGCTCGGCCGTGAGCAGCCGCACGAATTCCTCGCGGTTTCGCGCGCGCAGCGCGTAATTGAGCGCGCGCTCCTTTCCGATGGTGGATTGCCGCTCCGGCCGCATCTGCTTGCCGCACAAAGAACCCGCACCGTGAGCCGGCCAGACCTCCACATCGTCGCCCAGCGGAATCAATTTTTGGTGAAGGCTATCAAAGAGCATTGCGGCGAGCTGCTGCGGGGTGAGATCCGGCGCGAGATCGGGACGGCCGACGTCGCCGATAAAAAGCGTGTCGCCGGTGAGGGCCGCAAACGGCTGTTCGCCGCGATCGAGATCGGTGATGGCGACCGAAACGCTCTCGATGGTGTGGCCGGGAGTTTCCAGGAAACGCAGGATCACGCGGCCGAACCGGATCTGGTAGCCGTCCAGAACCGGAATGTGCGGGAATTGCGCGCCCGCACGAGCGCCCAGGTAGATTTTCGCGCCGGTGCGGTCGGCGAGCTCACGATGCCCGCTGACGAAATCGGCGTGCAGATGCGTCTCGATGATGTGCTCGATGCGGAGATTCCGCGCACGCGCCTCGTCCAGGTACAGCGAGACGTCGCGCTGCGGATCGACCACGCACGCAACTCCCTCCGACCCGATCATGTAAGAGGCGTGCGAGAGGCAAGTGAGATAGAACTGTTGGAAGTACATGCTAACTAGATTCTACGCACGTTTATTGAGGGCCAAAATGATTCCGGCTCCGGCGACGCGCAACCGTCTTTCCTGGGCGACGATGCAGCATAATTCACCCGCGCCCGCGAATCGTGCAGGACCGCCTGTCCGCCGCCCATGAATCCCGAAAAATCGCGGCGCACGTCGAGCGCATGTCCGCGCCGGGCGAGCTCCGCGCGCGTTTCCGCGGGCACGCGCGCTTCGATGCGAAGGTCGTTTCCACCCAGCGTGATCTTTGAAAATCGCGGCGCTTCGAGCGCGGCCTGAATGTTCATGCCGTGGTCGGCGACGTTCGAGACAAACTGCGCCTGGGCCTGGGCCTGGTTCATCCCGCGCATGATTCCGAACGCGATGTGCTCATTTCCGCGTTCCATGAATCCGGGAATGATCGTGTGATACGGCCGCTTGCCGGGTTGGAGCGCGTTGGGATGCGCGGGATCGGAAGAGAACGCGGCGCCGCGGCTGTGCAGATGGAATCCGCAGCCGTCGACCACGATCCCCGATCCCCACAAATCCGAAATGCTCTGAATCCAGGAGACCAGGTTGCCTTCGCGATCGGCCGCGGCGAGATAGACCGTGTGCGTGATTTGGCGGGCCTGCTCCCGCGCGTATTGTTTCGACAACAAGCGGTCGAGCGGAACGTCGCGGAAGCGGGGATCGGCGATATAGCGCCGCTGATCGGCGAACGCGCGCTTCTGCGCCTCGATCTTGATGTGGATCGCATCCGCGCCGAGCGGATCCATTTGCGGCAGCGGGAAATTTTCCATGATATTGAGCATTTCGAGCGTTCCCGCGCCCTGCCCGTTGGGCGGAAGCTGGTAAACCATCCAGGCGCGATAGGAAGTCGCAATCGGGTCGACCCATTCCGAGGAAAATTCGCGCAGATCGGCAGCGGACATCACACCGCCGAGCCGTTCCGACGTTGCGAGCATCGCGCGAGCGAGTTCGCCCTCATAAACCGCGCGCGGTCCATATTCAGCGAGAACGCGATAGGCGCGCGCGAGGCCGGGATTTCGAAAAATCTCGCCGACGCGCGGCGCGCGGCCATGGGGCATGAACA